>JBIIUP010000031.1:0-18878 GCA_044339885.1 Pirellulales bacterium
GCCTCGAGCCCGTGCCGCTGCGAGCGGCCGAACCAGCGGCCGAGGTGTACGTCGATTCCGCCGGGCCAGGTCGCGCCGGCGTCCGTCGTGGACAGCACCGCGCCGGCCCCGGGCACGACCGAGGTCGTGGCTCCTCCGGACAGCGATCGCGTCATGATCAGGCCGGCGAATCCTGCGAACCAGGCCGGCTGGTCATGCGGCAGCGGGACGCGCGGGACGGCGACGGTGGACACGTCGAGGGAGTCGCTCGGCGCGGGCAGGCCGAGCGGCGCAGCCCGCGCGACGCCGGCCGCGAGGGCCAATGCTCCCGCCGCCACCATGCGGACGGCGGAGGCGGCACGTCGGTGTCGATCGGGCATTCCTCTCCCCCCTCGCCCGCCGCCGGTGGCCGCGGTACCCGCAAAGCTTCGGCGGCGGAATGTGCCGGAATTGCGGGTGGTGTCGGCCGGCCGCACAGCCTGCCAGAGGCCTGGAGACATCGGCACTCGCGGCAGATTCCACAACCTGGCGAAGCGGCTCAAGGACGCCGCGACTTGCCGGGGCCGATGCAGACAGCCCTGCCCAGCACGGCTCCATGCCGGGGCGTGCGGGGATCGGCAGTCACCGATCGGCGTGGCGGGCCGCCCGGAGGCTTTGGGCCGGCGCCGCTATACTTCCGGCCCGCTTCGCTCCCGCACCCACTCCCAGCCAGGGGACCGCTTCCGATGTTCGACACGCTCTCCGAAACCAAGGCCTGCGACCTCCTGACACGGCTGTTCAAGGCGCGGGGGTATCGGGTGGCCCGCAACCTCGCCTTCCGGGAGTTCGGCGTCTCGTTCCACATCGACGGCTGGGATGCGAAGGCCCGCGTGGGCTTCGAGTTTCTGACGAGCGAGGACGAAGACCACGACGACCTCTCGCTCGGCGAATACAAGACGCTCATGGCGGCCCAGCAGCGCGGCGAACTGTCGCTGTTCATCATCGACGAGGTCGAGCCGCTGACGGCCGCCGACCTCACGGCCACGGTCAACGCCTTCCTCGACGAGGTGGAGCAGGCCCGGAAGGCGAGCCGGAAGCCGGCGGCCGGGAAGCGGAAGCCCGCACCGAAACCGGCGACGGTGAAGAAGGCGACGGTGAAGAAGGCGACGGTGAAGAAGGCGACGGTGAAGAAGGCGACGGTGAAGCGGGCGGCAGCCAAGCCGAAGGGCCGTCGGCCGGCACCGCGCGGCCGCTGATACGGCTCCCACTTCCTCCGCGGGCCTTTCGGTGGGCCGGGGTTGCCCCGTGCCGTCTCGCCCGGACGTTCACGCAGGCCCTCCAGGCCTGCGCTCACTCGATGCTGCCCTCGCTTCACCATCCTGGTTGCGCTCGGCCATCAACGCCGGCTCGACGGCACGGGCAACTCCTCGCACAATCGATTGTTTGGGCTCTCATTCGCATGAGGCTCGAGTGGGAACCGTATGCGTGGTCGTGGGGATGAGGCCGTGATGTACGAGGTCTGCGAGCACACGGCCGACCTGGGCATCCGCGTGCGGTCGCCGACCCTCGAAGCGCTCATGGCGGACGCGGCGGCCGGGCTGACCGCGGTGATCGCCGGCGATCCGGCGCAGATCGCGGCCGTCGCGGAGGAGGCGTTCACCGTCCCGGGCTCCGATCCGGCCTGGCTGCTCCACGACTGGCTGGCCGAGATCCTGGCGGCGTTCGAACTGCGGCGGATGCTCTTCAGCGGCTTCGACGTGACCGTCGACGCGGCGGGGCTGCGGGCACGGGCCCGGGGCGAACGCTACGACCCCGCGCGGCACGCGCTGGCCCACGAGGTGAAGGCGGTCACCCAGCACGAGCTCCACGTCCAACGGACCGACGGCGGTTGGGAAGCCTTCGTGCTCGTCGACGTGTGATTTCCGGGTCGCTCGCCCCCTATCATGGACAGCGGGCGGTTCCGGGTGGGCCGCCGGCGGAGGTGCGTGGCGATGGCCCGAGACGGCGAGCTCCCCGCTGCGGCACGCGGCTTCGACGGCCCGCTGGAGCGGGTCGACGACTGCACCTGGAGGATTCCCCGATCGTACAAGCGGGGCATGCTCGTCGACGGGCTCATCTTCGCCGACGAGCGTCTTCTGCCCCAGCTCCGCGGCGATCGCGGCTGCGAGCAGGTGGCCAACGTCGCCTTCCTGCCGGGCATCCAGCAGGCCAGCCTGGCGATGCCCGACATCCACTGGGGCTACGGCTTCTGCATCGGGGGCGTCTGCGCCACCGACCCGGCCGCCGGGGGCGTCGTGTCGCCCGGCGGCGTGGGCTACGACATCAACTGCGGCGTGCGGCTGCTGCGGACCGACCTCGGGCTGGCCGACGTCCGCCCCGTGCTCGTGCCCCTCGTCGAGCGGCTCATGCGGGACATCCCGGTCGGGGTGGGGCAGGGGGGGCCATACACCTTCTCCCCGATCGAGCTCCGCCAGCTCATGGCGGAGGGCGTGGAGTTCCTGCGGGACCGTGGCCTCGCCACGCCCGACGACGTCGCCTGCACCGAGGCCGAGGGCCGCATCGCCGACGCAACGCCGGAGAACGTCAGCCCGCGGGCGCTCGCCCGCGGGGCCGACCAGTGCGGCACCGTCGGGGCGGGCAACCACTTCATCGAGGTGCAGGTGGTCGATCGCGTCGAGGACGAGCGGGCGGCCGCGGCGTTCGGGCTTCGCGCCGGGCAGGTCTGCGTCCTCATCCACTCGGGGTCCCGCGGGCTCGGCTACCAGGTCTGCGACGACGCCCTGCGTAACCTGCGGGACGCGCCGGCGAAGTACGGCTTCGACCTCCCCGACCGGCAGCTCGTCTGCGCGCCGGTGGAGAGCGCCGAGGGCCGTCACTACCTGGGGGCCATGCGGGCGGCGGCCAACTACGCCTTCTGCAACCGGCAGCTCCTGGCGTGGCAGGTTCGGCAGGTGTTCGCCGGTGTGTTCGGCCGCCCCTGGGAGTCGCTCGGCATGACGCTCCTCTACGACGTCGCCCACAACATGGCCAAGCTCGAGCGGCACGTCATCGGGGGCGGCGACCGCACGGTCTGCGTGCATCGCAAGGGGGCGACTCGGGCCTTTCCCGCGGGACATGCCGACGTCCCCGAACGCTACCGAGCTGTCGGCCAGCCCGTCATCATCCCCGGCGACATGGGCCGGGCCAGCTGGGTGCTCGTCGGCGGGCCGCGGTCGCTCGAGCGGTCGTTCGGGACCACCTGCCACGGCGCCGGCCGGTGCATGAGCCGCACCGCCGCGACCCGGGCCGCCCGGGGCCGCAGCATCCGGGCGGAGCTCGAGAGCGAGGGCGTCGTGGCCCGCTGCCGCAGCCGCGGCGGCCTGGCCGAGGAACAGCCGGCGGCCTACAAGGACGTCGACGTCGTGGTCGACGTCGTGCACCGCGCCGGGCTGTCGACGAAGGTCGCGCGGCTGCGGCCGCTCGGCGTCATCAAGGGGTAGAGCGCGGCTCAGGATCCCGCGTGTGCCGCCGCCGCCCACTTCGTGCGGGGCAGGCCGTGCTCGCGGAGGAGCTCGACGACACGGTCGTCCTCCACCTGCTCGAAGTTCCGGTAGAACTGGCCGACCGCCCAGAAGGTGGCGGGCTCCAGCAGGCAGACCACGCGGTCGCAGAGCTCGCGGATCGCGTCGACGCGGTCGGCGGCGCCGACCGGCACGGCCACGATGATCTCCCGGGCGCCCGCGGTCCGCACCGTCCGCAGGGCGGCGATCAGCGTGGCCCCCGTGGCGATGCCGTCGTCGGTCACGATCACAGTGCGGCCGGCGATCTCGGCGCGGGGCCGCACCGACCGGAACAGCTTCACCCGCCGGTCGATCTCCCGCATCTGCCGCTCCCGCTCGGCCTCGATGGAGGCGGCGCCCACGTCGGTGAGGCTTCTGGCGAAGCTGTTGAGGTAGACCTCGCCCCCCTCGGAGACGGCGCCGAGCGCCAACTCCGGCTGGTGCGGGGCGCGGAGCTTCCGCGAGAGGACGACGTCGAGCTCGGCACCGAGACCGCGGGCGAGGGCGGCGCCCACCTCGACCCCGCCACGGGGAATCGCCAGCACGAGCGGTTTCTCCATCCGCATGCCCCGCAGCCGCTCGACGAGCATCCAGCCGGCCTCCTCGCGATCGTTGAACGGCGGCAGGTTCATCGCGACGTGCCCTCCTCGTGCAGGTGACGGGCGAACCACTCCGCGGCCAGCCGTGCGGCCTCCTCGAGCGTGCCCGGCTCCTCGAAGAGATGGGTGGCGCCGGGCACGACGGCCAGCCGCTTCTCGCACTCCAGCTCGGCCAGCGCCGCGCGATTGAGGGCCAGGACCTCGGGGTCGTCGCCGCCGACCACCAGCAGCGTCGGCGCCCGCACGCCCCGCAGCCGGCGGCCGGCGAGGTCGGGACGGCCGCCGCGGGAGACGATCGCGGCCACCCGCGGCTCCCGGGCCGCAGCCGTGATGGCGGCGGCGGCTCCGGTGCTGGCGCCGAACAGGCCCAGGGGGAGGTGCCGCGTGGACTCGAGTGTCGTGACGAACCGCACGGCGGCCAGGAGCCGCTCCGCGAGCAGCCCGATGTCGAAGACGTTCACCCGGTCGGTGGCCTCCTGCTCGGTGAGCAGGTCGAAGAGCAGCGTGCCGATCCACGCCTCGTGGAGCACCGACGCCACGAACTCGTTCCGCGGGCTGTGGCGGCTGGAGCCGCTGCCGTGGGCGAAGAGCACCAGGCCCGTGGGGGGCGCCGGGAGGACGAGCCGCCCCGGCAGGGAAACGGCGGTGGTGCCTGCTGTGGCGGGGATCGAGACGTCGAACGACTCGGTGGCGTTGATGGTCGTCATGGGATTTCCTCCTCGGGGCCGGGGGACCGATGGATCGCATGGTCGTGCGGCCGCACGAGCTGGACGGCGGCCGCCTGGGCTCCCTCGTCCCCCTCCTCCTCGCTGAAGAACACGGCGCTGCCGACGTCGGCGAGCCGGAAGTCGTGGTCGGAGATCGCGTGCCGGTGGAAGTAGATCTCCCGGCCGTCTGGCGTCTCGATGAAGCCGTAGCCCTGGAGCGGGAAAAGCCGCGAGATCCGCCCCCGGGCCCGCGGGGCGTGCGGCTTCTCGGCGCCCCGCATCCGACGGACGTGGTCCTCCAGCCGCCGCCGGGCCGCGTCGAAGGAATCGCGGAGGGCCACGAAGACGTCCTCATGCGCGTGGTCGAGGTGGTGGTCCCGATTGACGACCACCTCGCCGCCCGGGAGGACGAGGTCCACCCTCACGGAATAGAGCCGGCCCGCGCGATGACGGCGGTGCGGCTGGGCGATCACGACGTGGCACCCGGTGATCCGGTCGCTGAAGCGTTCGAGGTGCGCGACGTGCTCCAGCGCCGCGGCGCGGACGGCGTCGTCGACCGGGAGATCGTCGAACGACACCTGGGGATCGGTCTGCATGGACGGTTCTCCGACACGGGCGACAGCCCACGCGACACGGTAGAGGCCCCGCACCGTGGCCGGCTGCCAAACGCGGCCGATCACGGCGTTTCGCCGGGGCGGAGGGGCTGGACAGTCTGCGGGAACTGCGGCCGGGGCGCCGCACGTCCCCCGACTTGCCCGGCTGATCCAGCCCGCGGGGGCAGACTCGTTTTCCGCGACCCGATTGGAGCGGTCGCGGAACCGGTGACGATGAATTGGAGATTGTCGGTCGACGGTCCCTCGGGGCCGATCCGGCCTCTCGTTCGAGGAACGAGGCTCGAGCGACGAAATTTCCGGGACGAGGCTCCAGAGACGATGGTCAACCGCGTCGGACGCATCGCGACCGTGGTCGCCGCCTGCGCGGCGGCCGTCGCGGCCGACGTAGGCTCCGGCCAGACCTGGCGGCCGCCCGGCGACGTGCTCCGGGTCGCCGAAGAGCCGCTCGAACTCGATCGCGGCACCGCCGCCGAACGGCCGCCGATGGCCGACTCCGCGAGGCCGTCGCCGCGGACGTTGCCCGAGTTCGTCGCGTTCGCCGAGCGCAGCCACCCGAAGCTGCGGGCGGCGCTGGCGGCCGTCGAGGCCGCCCGGGGCAAGGCCGTGCAGGCGCGGCTCTACCCCAACCCGTCGATCGCGGGCTCCTCGCCGCAGATCGCCGGGTCCAACAGCCAGTGGAACGGCTTCGCGACGCAGGACATCGTCACGGCGGGCAAACTCCGGCTGGCGCAGCAGGCGGCGCTCCGCGAGGTGCAGAAGGCGGAGTACGAACTCATCCGCGCCCGCTTCGACGTGCTCCGCGACGTGCGGCAGGGGTTCTACGCCCTGCTGGTGTCGCAGCGACGCGTCGAGATCTACAAGCAGCTGCTCGACATCGCCCGTCGCTCCTTCGAGATCGGGCGGCAGCTGGCCGACGCGGGGGAGGGCACGAAGGCGGACGTTCTCTTCTGGAGCATCGAGCGGGACCGGGCGGAGGTCCGCCTGTTGAACGCGGCCGTCTACATCGAGACGGGCCGGCGGCAGCTCGCCACGGCGATCGGCCTGCCCAGGGCCGACGTCGGAACCCTGGAGGCGGATCTCTTCCAGCGGCTGCCCCAGTTCGACCTCGAAATGCTCCAGGAGGCCGTCGTCAGCCGCCACGCCCTCCCGAGGGCCGCCGAAGCCGAGATCGCGCGGGCGCAGTGGGCGCTGGAACGGGCGGTGGTCGAGCCGATCCCAAACATCAACGTGCTCGGAGGATACCAGCGGCAGGTGGACTTTCCGCCGCAGGACCAGGGGCTGATGCAGGTGATGGTGGAGGTGCCGCTCTTCGACCGCAACCAGGGCAACATCCGCTCGGCCCGTGCCGACATCGCGTCGTCGCGGGCGGCGCTCCGCACGACGGAGCTCGACCTCGCCACGCAGGCGGCCCAGGTGATCGCCTCCTACCGCACCTCCCAGCGGCTCGTCGCCTGGTACGAGGAATTCATCCTGCCGAAGGCGCGGGAGACGCTGCAGCTCTCGCAGACGCTCTACGCCCAGGGGGAGGTGACGTTCCTGAGCCTGCTGCAGGCGCAGCGGATCCTCACGGAGACCGAACTCGCCTACGTGGAGTCGCAGGCCGACCGCTGGAACGGGGCCGTGACGATCGCCGACCTGCTCCAGCTGCAGGAGTTTCCACCGCCGGCGGACGCTCCGGCCGTGGTCACCGCCCCCGAGGAGCCGTTCCGGCCCGCCGGCGAACCGGCCGGTCCGGTCGAGCTGCTGCCGGCCCCGTGACGGCCGCGCGTCACTCGGCGGCTATCTGGAGCGGCAGCGTCGCGGTGACCGTCTCGTCGGCACGGGTGTCGGTGACCGCCAGGGTAATCCGGTGGTCGCCCGCCACGGCCGACTCCGGAATGCGGACGACGTAGCGGGCGAAGTAGTCGCGCCGGCGGCTCGGGCACGTCTCGGCGACGGGCTCGAAAGTCCAGGTGTGCACGGTGCGGTCGGCGTGGTCGACGAGCCGCAGCACCGTGTCGATGCAGGTCGTGTGGCCGGCGGGCGACTCGGCGGCCGACAGGTTGTCGAGTTCGAAGTAGACGATCACGTCCTGCCCGGAGCGGAAGCGGTCGCCGGCGAACCGCTCGACGACACCCCAGGCCTGCACGCGAGAGGCGAAGCAGGCGTTGCGGATCGCCAGGGCGGGGGCCGCGACGGGCTGGGCCGCGACGGCCGCCGGCTCGGGTGGCGTCGGCTCGGGTGACGCGGCCTCGGGCGGCTGTTCGGAGACGGCGGCCGCCGGCGGCTCGACGGCGACGGATTCACCCGCCGCTGCTGTCTCTGCCGCGGGCACGGCGTGCGCCTCGGGGGCGACGGCCGGCGGCGGCGCGGTGGCGGACTGCAGACGGTCGAGGGCCCCCGTCGCGGCCAGCGACGCCGTGAACTCGTCGATCACGGCCGGCCAGTCCTCCTGGGGCGTGCCCTTCAGGATGCCGACGAGCGTGGCCTGCGTGGCCTCGTCGAGCGTCTCGAGCCTGGAGAGCCGCTCGGCGGCCTGCTCGACGGCCGCCCTGCGGACTGCGGCCGGGTCATCGTCGGCATCGGTGACGGTGGTCGTCGGCGGGGTGTCAGCCGCGGAGTCGAACGATTCGCCCGCGGTCGGCTCGTCGTCGCTCGTCGCGGGTTCCGGCTCAGCGGCATGGTCGGAGCCGCTCCAGTCGACGTCGCGAAGGAGGGCGGTGCCGATTGCCGACGTGCAGCCGGCGTGCAACGGGAGCAGGACGGCGGCCAGCAGGAAGGGGCCGACGTGACGCGAGGTGGACCGCGAGCTCGTCTGCGATGGGCGTGTCATGGTGCAAAGTCGTGCCTGGCGGGTGCCGAACGGAACTTCGACGGGGTGGGAGGATAGGAGCCGGCCCGGCCTGGGAACAGCCCAAACTGCCGGGGAAATGCCCGGTCGCGCGGGGGCCGGGGGGGGTGGGCGCGGCCCGGGCGGGCTCGTCCCCCGCCCGGCCTGAGGCGGCGTGAGGCGGGCGAACCTGCTGGTACACTCTCCGCCGCCCGCCGCGGGAAGTCGCGGCCCGCCTGTTTCAGGACACCCATGTCAGCGACCGCGATTTCCTGGGAGTCGGTGCCCGCCCAGTGGACCCATCGGCACCTGCTCGACCTGGAGCGGCTGACGTCGGAGGAGATCCGCCTGCTGCTCGACACCGCGGCGCTGTTCAAGGAGGCGACCGACGGCTGCCGGCGGAAGCTCTCGATCCTCGCCGGCTCGACGGTCGTCAACCTGTTCTTCGAGAACTCGACCCGCACCCGCACGAGTTTCGCCCTGGCCGCCCGCAGGCTGGGGGCGGACGTGGTCGACTTCGCGGCCGCCACCAGCAGCCTGTCGAAGGGGGAGTCGTTCATCGACACCGCCCGGAACCTCGAGGCGATGGGCATCGACGCCGTCGTCGTCCGGCACTCGACGCCAGGCACGCCGCACCTGCTCGCCCAGCATCTCGACGTGGGCGTGATCAACGCGGGCGACGGGCCGCACGAGCACCCGACCCAGGGGCTCCTCGACATCCTGTCCATCCGCGAGCGGCTCGGGAAACTCGAGGGGGCGACCATCGGCCTCGTGGGCGACATCGCCCACAGCCGGACCGCCCGCTCGAACCTCTGGGGGCTCACGAAGCTCGGCGCCCGGGTGATCCTCTGCGGTCCGCCGACGCTCGTCTCGGACCGCTGGCGCGAGTTCGGCGTGGAGGTCTCGCACGACCTCGACGCCATCATCCCCCGGTGCGACGCGCTGAATCTGCTGCGGATCCAGTTCGAGCGGCAGAACACCCGCCCCTTCCCGTCGGTGCACGAATACGCCCACCTCTACGCCATGACCGGCGAGCGGCTGCGGCGGGCCCGGCCCGATCTCCTCATCCTGGCGCCGGGACCGATCAACCGGGGCGTCGAGGTGACGGCGGAAGTCGCCGACTGCCGGCAGTCGCTCATCCTCGACCAGGTGACCAACGGTCTGGCGGTCCGCATGGGGGTGCTCTGGCTGACGTGCGGACCGCGCGGGAGGAACGCCTGATGGCCACGCTCTTGATCCGCGGTGGACGGGTCGTCGACCCCGCGCAGGGAATCGACCGCGTCGACGACGTGCTCGTCCGGGACGGGCAGGTGGTGGCGATCGGCCAGCCCGGCGGCCAGCCGCTGGGCAAGGCCGACGAGACGATCGACGCCGCGGGGCTCGTCGTCGCCCCGGGGCTCGTCGACATGCACGTCCACCTCCGCGAGCCGGGCCGCGAGGAGGACGAGACGATCGAGACGGGCACCCGGGCGGCGCTCGCCGGCGGCTTCACGAGCGTGGCCTGCATCCCCAACACCGAGCCGCCGCTCGACACGCAGGCGGCGGTGGAGTTCGTCCATCAGAAGGCGGCCCGGGCCGACCACTGCAACGTGTTCGTCGTGGCCTGCGTGAGTCGTGGGCGGGAGGGCAAGGAGCTCGCCGAGATCGGCCGCCTCGTGGAGGCGGGAGCCGTGGCCTTCAGCGACGACGGCGCCCCGGTCTGGGATGCCGAGCTCATGCGGCGGGCCCTCGAGTACTGCCGGATGTTCGACAAACCCATCCTGGCCCACGAGGAGGTGCTCGAGCTCTCCCGTGGCGGCGTCATGCACGAGGGGCTGGTGTCGCTCGTCCTGGGGCTGCCGGGCATGCCGGCGGCGGCCGAGGAGGTGATGATCGGCCGCGACATCGCCCTCTCGGAGGCGACCGGGGGCCGCCTCCACGTGATGCACGTCTCGACGGCCGGGGGCGTGGCGATCATCCGCGACGCGAAGCGGCGGGGGGCGCGGATCACCGCCGAGGCCGCCCCTCACCATTTCACGCTCACCGACGAGGGGCTGCGCGGCTTCGATTCCAACCACAAGATGAGCCCCCCCCTGCGGACCGCCGCCGACGTCGAGGCGATCATCGGCGGCCTCGTCGACGGCACGCTCGACTGCATCGCCACCGACCACGCTCCCCACGCCCGCGAGAAGAAGATGCTCGAGCTCGACCGGGCCCCCTTCGGCATCCTCGGGCTGGAGACCGCCGTCGGCCTGGCCGTGACGCGGCTGGTGGCCACCGGCCGGATCGGCTGGCCGCGGCTCATCGAGGCGATGAGCACGCTGCCGGCGCGGATCCTGGGGATCAACCGGGGAACGCTCCGGCCCGGCTCCGTCGCCGACATCACCCTCATCGACCCCGACATGCAGTGGCGGGTCGACGTCTCCCGGTTCAGCTCCCGCAGCGTCAACTCGCCCTTCGACGGCTGGACGCTCCGCGGCCGCGCCGTGGCGACCATCGTGGGCGGGCGCGTGAAGTACCGGCTGCCGTGACGCTGATCATCGACGGCTACAACCTCCTCCATGCGTCGGGCGTGTTCGGCGCGGACCGCGGCGCCCGCGGCTTCGAGCAGTCGCGGGAAGCGTTGCTCGACATGCTCGTGGACCTGCTGGGGCCCGGCGCGGCCGCGACGATCGTCGTCTTCGACGCGGCGCGGGCCCCGGACGGTCTGCCCGGGCGGCTCGTCCACGGGGGGATGCGGGTCTGGTACGCCCGGGAGTATCCCGACGCCGATTCGCTCATCGAGGAGCTCGTGGAAGCCGACACGGCGCCCGGGCACCTCGTGGTCGTCTCGAACGACCGGCGGCTGCGCGCCGCCGCCCGCCGCCGCCGGGCCCGGGCGGTAGGCTGCGAGGAATGGCTCGCCGAGGCCCGTGCCGCGCGTCGCGGCCGCCGGGAGCGGGCCGGCGAGAAGCCCCCGGAGCCGGGGCCCGAGGACGTCGAGTTCTGGAAGCGCTACTTCGACGTCTGAGCCGGGCTACTTCCGGGCCCACTTGGCGAGCTTGCGGTCGAGCGTCGACCGCTCGATGCCGAGGATCGCGGCGGCCTTCGTCTTGTTTCCCCCCACTGCCTCGAGCGTGGCCAGGATGTGCCGCCGCTCGACCTCGTCGATCGTCGTCGGCACGAACGGCCCGCCGGGGGCCGCGGCCCTGCCCGATTCGCCCGGCACGCCGAGGTGGCTGAGCGTGAGGTCGTGGACGTCGATCCACTCGTCCTGCGCGAGCACCACGGCCCGCTCGACGCAGTTGCGGAGCTCGCGGATGTTGCCCGGCCAGTGGTAGGCCTGCAGGGCCTCGACCGCCGCCGGCGTGAAGCCGCGGATCCGGCGGCCCGTCTCGGCGGCGAACCGTTCGAGGAAGTGGCCGGCGAGGACCGGGACGTCGTCCGGCCGTTGTCGCAGCGGCGGGACGACGAGTTCGACGACCTTGAGCCGGAAGTAGAGGTCGCGGCGGAAGCTGCCCCCCATCACCGCGTTCTCCAGGTCGCGGTTCGTGGCGGCCACGACGCGGACGTCGACCTGCACGCGGGAGCTGCCGCCGACCCGCTCGAAGGGATGGCCCTCCAGCACGCGGAGGAACTTGGCCTGGATCCCGGGACTCATCTCGCCGATCTCGTCGAGCATCAACGTGCCGCGATGGGCTGTCTCGAACTTGCCGAGCTTGCGGTCGGTGGCTCCGGTGAAGGCTCCCTTTTCGTGGCCGAACAGCTCGCTCTCCAGGAGCGTCTCGGAGAGCGCCGCGCAGTTGAGGCAGACGAACGGCCCGCCGCGGCGGTCGCTCGCCTCGTGGATCGCCCGGGCGACGAGCTCCTTTCCCACGCCGCTCTCGCCGCGCACCAGGATCGTGGCCTTGGTGGCGGCGACCCGCTCGACCTGGCCGACGATGTCCCGCAGGGCAGGGCTCGAACCGATCATCGGCGTGTCCTCGCCGAGCCGGCGCCGGAGCCGCTCGTTCTCGTCGGCGGTCGTGGCCAGCTTCGTCGAGAGGGCCTCCCGGGCCGAGAGGTTGTCGACCGCCAGCACCAGGGCGTCGCACACGGCCATGACGAACTCCAGGTCGTCCGGCGTGGCCGCCCGCTCGCGGCCCTCGACTTCGAGGTGGAGCACGCCCACGGCGTGACCCTGCGATCGCACCGGCGCGGAGATGGTCGCCGCACCGGCCGGACCGGCGGCGGCCAGCAGGGCCTCGTTGCCCGCGAGCACCGCCGTCACCACGCCCCCGGGAACCGCGTCCGGCGGCCAGGGCTCTGGGGCGGCGGCGACTTGGTCCAGCGGGTCGGCCCTCCGGTCGTCGGACCCTCGGGGCGGCCCCTGGCAGCACCGCGCCGGCAGGAGCACGAGGCCGCGGGTCGCTCCGGTTCCGGCCACCGCCGAGTCGAGCGCCAGCCTGGCGGCGGTGCGGATGTCGGCCGCGTGGCCGAGCGCGAACGCCAGTCGGCACAACTCCGCCGCGGCCTTGCCGACCCGTGGGATGCTGGCCGCCGACTCGTGGATGTCGTCGAGGAACCGGCCCCGGGCCCGGCGGTGCGTGATGGAGGCCTGCCAGGCCAGCAGGTCGGCCGGCATCGTGCCCGTGGTCGTGGCCCCGGCCGCCGCGGTGCCGGCCGCGGTCGGGGCGTCCCCCTCGCAGAAGAGGATCTCGGTCAGGCCGATGGAGACGACGTCGCCGGGGGCGAGCAGGCGATCCGTCGAGATCGGCTGGCCGCCGAGCAGTGTGCCGTTGCGGCTCTGGAGGTCGCGGATTCCCCAGCCGTCGCCGACAGGGAAGATCTCCGCGTGATTCCGGCTGGCTCGCTCGTCGTGGATGACGATGGCGTTGGCCGGGGCGCGGCCCAGGGTGACCCGTTCGCCGGCGACCAGTCGTGTCAGCGCCTGGCCAGCGACCGGGTCGCGGACGAGGAGAAACTGCGTGGCCTTGGGCATTTCCATGCTCGCTATCCCGCGCCGGGCGGCGGGACCGCCCTCTCGGGTCATCATGCACGAGGCCCCCGGCGTTGGCGAGGGTGGGATGGCCGGCGGCCGCCGGGGCGGGGCGGTTTTCCGGCTTCCGAGGCCGGTTCGCCGACGGGAACCGGGTTTGCCGCGATGAGCAGCCCGAACTAGCATTGCGGACTGCGACACGGACCGTCCGCACCCGGCACACGAGGATCCGCCATGGCCGCGAATCGTCGACTCCCGCTCCCGGCCTGCCTGGCCGCCGCCTGCCTGGCGGTCGCGTTCGCCCTGGCCCCGGCGGCCCCCGCCGTCGCGCAGTTCGGCGGCGGTTTCCGCCAGGTCGGCGGCATCTCGATCGATGCCGGCGGGATCGTGGGCAACGTCGAACCCGGGGCCCTGGAATCGCTGGCCCGGGACCGCCGCGCGCTGCTCGACGGGGTCGCCCTGCCGGCGGGCGACGGCGGGCTCCGCAAGGTCTCGCTCGCCGCCGTCGTGGCGGCCGTCCGCGAGGCCGGTGCCTCGGGCAAGGACCTGCCCCCCGACGTGCTGCTGCTCGGAGGCCTCGAGCGGATCACCCACGTGTTCGTCGATCCGGATCGCCACGACATCGTGCTCGCAGGCCCCGGTGGCAAGCCTGCCGTCGACGCACGGGGCGACGTCGTCGCGGCGGGCAGCGGCCGTCCGCTGCTGCACCTCGAGGACCTCGTCGTGGCCCTGCGGTCGGTCGCCGGGGCACGGGCCGGCGGCGTGCAGTGCTCCATCGACCCGACGCCCGAAGGACTGGCGCGGCTGCGGACGTACCTCGGCGGCCAGCGGACCATGGGGCCGGATGCCGCGGCGGTGTTTCGCGGCATGGAAGACGCGCTCGGTCCGCAGGTCGTGCGCGTGGGCGGCGTGCCCGCCGGGAGCCGCTTCGCCCGCGTCCTCGTGGCCGCCGACTATCGCATGAAGCGGATCGGCATGGGGCTCGAGCCGTCGGGAGTCGCGGGTCTGCCCAGCTACCTGTCTATGGTGCCCGCCGGCGGCAAGGCAGCTTCGCTGCCGAGGTTCTGGCTGGAGGCCGGGTACGACCCGATCGCCCGCGACGCCGACGAACTGGCGTGGCGGATCTCCGGTCGTCGGATGGAGTGCCTCACCGAAAGCGACGCGTTGGCCCAGGGGGGCGTGGAGCGGGGCAAGGGGGCCGAGGACCCGATCGCCCGGAAGTGGTGCGCGGCGATGACGGCGCACTACGACGAGCTCGCGGACCACCAGCCGATCTTCGCGGAACTGCTCAACTGCGTCGACCTCGCCGTCGTCGCCGCGCTCGTCGAAGGCCGACAGCTGGCCGATCGGGCGGGGCTGGACCTCCAGCCGCTGCTGGCCGCCCCGCTGCCGGAGTACGACGTGCCCCGGACCGTGCCGACGGTGGCCACGGGGATGAAGCGGGGTTCCTCCTGGGTGCTGACCGCCTCCGGGGGCGTCCAGTTCCAGCCCTGGGAATTCGTCGACCGCACGGTCGCGGCGGCCGACGAGACCGCCGTGCGGACCACGGCGTTGGCCGCGAAGCCGGCCGGCTCCTGGTGGTGGCAGTAGGTCGCCCGCGGGCTCACGTCACGGGCGGTCGCCGGTGCGAAGGTTCCGCAGCGCTTCCAGCACCGCTGCGAGGCAGGCCACCGCGCACAGCGTCGTCGCCCCGTACGCCTGCACCTGGAGCCGCGCCTGGCTGCCGAGGAGGTCCTTGGCGAACAGCGTCCCGGTCACGAACACCGTCGCCAGGCAGGCCAGCAGCAGCGGGCTGCGGCGGCCGTAGACCGCCGAGCAGGTCGCGAAGGTGATCGCCGGGAACAGCCCGCAGAAGTGCTGCTTGCTGCTCATCGGCGAGCAGAGCAGCATGCCGCAGAGGGCCGCCGAGAAGTGGCCGAGCGTGCGGAACCGCGACCGCGCGTCCGGCGGCCGTTCGTCGTCTGTCCGCCAGGTGCCCCAGGCCAGCGCGGCCAGGATCGCCCCTTGGCAGCCGACGACGAGGAGCCGCAGCCCCGTTGGACCGATCGCCGCCAGGCTGACGTCCCAGCGATCGAAGCCCGGGGCCATGGGTGTGAACAGCCGGTAGAGGGTGCCGGACAGGCTCTGGTTGAGCACGTTCCAGCTCTTCCACGCCCCGGGAGCCGCCGCGGCCGCCCCGACGTCGACCCGCGACACGAAGGTGTCGTACCAGTCGAGGACCCACGGCCGACCCGTGGACTGCGGGGCGACCAGGTCGGGGAGCAGCGTGAGCGCCGCCGTGGCGACGGCCATGACGATCGCGGCGCGCCAGCGGCGCTGCCAGACGAACATCGGCAGGAGCAGCAGCGGGGTCGCCTTGCAGGCGGTGGCCAGCCCGGCCCAGCCGCCGGCGGCGGCCTGCTCTCCGCGGGCGATGCCGCCCGCGGAGAGCAGCACCGCCAGGAGGACGACGTAGTCGTGGGCGCGGTACTCCAGCGGGCTGACGAGGAACCGTACCCCGAGCACGGCCACGATCCCGATGCAGATCGCGTCGAGCCGCCGCGTCCGCCCCGGTCGCTCGGCGACCCAGGGCCGCACGAGCGCCACCACCTGGGCGACGATCGCGACCAGCAGGGTCATGTTGCAGAGATTCCACGCCAACAGCCGCCCCGCTTCGGGCACGAGCCGGAACGGAACCCAGACGAGGGCAAAGAACGGCGGATAGGTGAACGGCGGTCGGTCGGCGGCCCGATAGATCGCCTCCCCCTCGAGCATGCGGACCGCCGCCTGCTCGTACGTCGGCGTGTCAACCCGCTTGCCGTCCCAGGTCAATGCCGCGGCGGCGAGCACGATGCCGACGCTGATCGCGACGACCGCCCACTGGGACGGGATCGCAACGAGGGCTGGGGAGGGCATGCGGTGGCTCCGGCGAGGCGGCGTGGTCGAGCGGGAGCCCGCCGAGCTCGGGTCGGCAGAATCCTCCGCGGGGGCGGCAGCGGTCAACCCGAAGACCGCGTCGTGAGCGGCGGATGCCTCGGCACGGCCCAGCCGACGGCATCGAGAGCCTCGGCAGCCGTGGGAAAGTGGGCGTCGACCCACCCGCAGGCGGCGAGGGCGGCCAGGTCCGCCTCCGCGCGGGGCGGGGGCACGGACTTGGCCAAGAGCAGTCGTCCGCCGCAGGCCGTCGCGACGAGGGCGGCGATGGAATCACTCGTGACGTGCCAGCTGGCGGGGAGCGGCTCCATGCGGCCGGCGCGGGCGAGCCAGGCGGGCACGTCGAGGACGGTGGCGGCCGGCCGCAGCCCGCCGGCGACCTCCGCCGCGAGTGACCAGCCCGTCGTCGCCGCCACGAGCCGCGCCGTGAGTCCCATCGCGTCGATCGCCAGGCGGTGCATCAGGGCCGGTGGTTGGGTCACGACGGCATCGATGGCCCGCAGCGCGTCGACGAGCGGCCCGCCGCCGACGACGACGACCGCGGGGGCGGTCTCCTCGGCGACGAGTCGCTCGATCAGCACCGGCCAGTCGTCGCGGCCGAACAGGCTCCCCCCGACCTTGATCACGACGGGGCCGGGCACGGGGCTCCGAACGGTCCGCAGGACGCCTCGTTGCCAGAGTCCGCTCATGCCAGCCGCCCACGGGCGATGAGCGCCAGGGCGTGGGCCGGCGCGGCCCTGGCGACGGCGCCGCCGAGCGTCTCGCCGAGCGACACGACGGCGACCTGGCGGCATGCCGAGGCGATCGCCATCCGGGCCAGCGGCTCGCCGTGGCCCGACAGGACGATGCCCGTCGGCGTCGCGCCCGCGGCCTGCCCCACCCGGAGCAGGGCCCGGGCGACCTGCCGCGACTGCGCGGCGGCGCACCAACGGGCCGCCGTCGCAGCGTCGTCCGCGGAGAATCCCTCGGGATCAAGCAGGAGGGAGCGGGCGATCCGCACCCGGGCGGCATCCCGCGTCGCGGGGCCGCCGTCGGCCGTGTCGGTCGAGGCGGCGTCCTCGGCGAGCGCCCCGAGGACGAGCCACACGTCGCGCGAATCGGCGAACCGTTCCGCCGCCACAGGACGGCCGAGGCCACGGTGCGGCAACCGCCGGACGATGGCCGCCAGGGGGGTCCTCTCGATCCCCGTGTAGATGAGTTCGCCGGTGAGCATGCGGCCCGCGTCGTCGCGGGCGAGCGGCGCCGGCCCGCCGTCGGCGAGCGGAACGATGTCCGTCGTCGTCGAGCCGACGTCGACGAGCAGGCCCCGCGGCGTCGGCGCGGCGGCGGCGGCGAGCCTCGCGACCGCGTGCCAGTTGGCCGCCGCCGCCGCCGTCGGATCGGCGAGGGCTTCCCCCGGGGGCACGATCCGGCCGTCGACGAGGTAGATGCCGACGGCGGCGTCCCTCGCCCCGGCTGCCGCGACGAGCGACTCGACGATGTGCGTGACGCCGGCCGCCCGTGACGGGTAGCAGTCGGCGATCTCGCCCGTCATCGTCGCCACGACCCTGCCGGCCGGCCGACGGTCGAGGATTCGACCGAGGGCTTCGGGCAGCCTGCGCCAGTCGCGCCACAGGGGGAACGGTTCGCCGTGGGCCCAGCCCAGGCCGTCGGCCGCCTTGAGGTTGGCGCCGCCGATGTCGATCGCGAGCAGGTCGGCGAGGGGCATGGTGGTGCGTCGGCGGTCAGGCGTCGGGCAGACGGAAGCCGCCTGCGTCCGGCCCGGGATCGACGGCGGGCACCGCGTGGGGAACCAGGCCCGCCGCCGCGTCGATCATCGCCGCGACGAGGCTCGACGCATAGAGCCGCGCGTGTGCGACGAACGACGTCGTGACGCGGGGGTTCACCTCCAGGATCCGGTCGTCGCGGCCTCCGGGATGGTCCCCCAGGATCATGTCGACGCCGAGCCATCCGGCATCGGCCCCGACCGCGGCGGCGGCCCGCGAGGCCAGGGCGGTGGCGCGGAGGGCCTGCCACTCGTCGGTGAGCAGGTCGCTGCCCTGGTAGCGGGGCGTGTCGCCCGCGGAGAACCGCTGCCGCAGCGGGGGCAGCACGAACGTGGTCCCGATGCCGCAGATGCACGACACGCCCACAGGGACCCCGGGCACGAGCGTCTCCAGCCGCGCTGGCTCGGTGGCCGGAGGGCAGCCTGGAGATCTGATGATCCGCAGCCCCTCGCCGCCGCAGCCGGCGCGGGACTTGCGCACGGCGGGCAGACGGAAGCCGGGGGGAATCGGCTCGCCGGCGGCCACGACACGGCCCGCCGGCACCGGCGCCCCCCTGGCGGCCAGGGCGTCGATCGTCGCCTGCTTGTCGGTCGCCAGTTCGATCACCCGGTCGGCGGGGGCGAGGACGCGGCAGCCGGCCGCCCGCACGGCACGCACCCTCTCCAGGAGAATGCCGTCGGTCTCGGGGGCGACGACGAGCGTCCAGTCGGCATACCGCGCGGCGGCGACGAGCGCCGCGGTGTCGTCGCCGTGCCGCACGGGAAGGAGACTCGTCTCCCGCGGGAGATCGACGGGCCGTCCCGTCTCGACGAGCACGGCCACCTCGTGGCTCGGCGTCTTCGCCGCGTCGGTGGCGAGGGCCTCGAGCATCATCCGGCCCTCGCGGGCGATCGGGGCATCGGCGCCCGTCAGCCCTCCGGAGCAGCACCATTCGTAGAGCAGGACGCGCATGGGGGCACCGCGGGCGCAGTGAGGAACGCCGAGAGCATACCGGCGTGCCGCTGAGTTGCGGGGTCGGCGGCACGGGGGTGGGCGGC
>JBIIUP010000193.1:0-6055 GCA_044339885.1 Pirellulales bacterium
GACCACGGCAAGGGCAACGACTCCAACCATATGCACGAGCTTTTCCGCGCGAAGCGCGCGGGCAAGCCCTCGATCGCGCAGTCGAACTTCGTGGATCGCGCCGGCCCGCTCACGGAGACCATTCTCCTGGGCAACCTCGCCGTCTGGGCGGCCTCCAAGGGGGGCGCCGACGGCGAGATGGGCGATTGGGGGGAGAAGGTCGAGTGGGATGCCGCGAACCTGAAGGTCACGAACCTCGCGGAACTGAAGACCCCGCGCGTGGCCGACCTTGTCAAGCCAACGTATCCCTCCGGCTACCGCCTCGACTGAATCCCCGATGCGCGCACACCATCCCCACGCCGCCGGCAGACGCCGGGGCCGCCCCCTCTGGTCCGTCGGCCTCGCCGCGACGCTCATCCTGACCGCCGGCGTGGGCCGTGCCGCCGCTCCCGCCGACGTCGCCGCGGCGCGGGACTGCGTCGCGGCGCTCGGCGGCAAGGCCGCGTGCAGCGTCGACGACGCGGGCGAGGTCCGTGAGATCGTCGTTCCGGATGGTTCCGGCGTCACGGCCGACGACGCCGCCCTGTTCGGCCGGCTGACGGGACTGCGAAAGCTGCACGTGCTCAACTGCCGTGAGTTCGACGATGCCCAGGTGGCGCGGCTCGCCGGCCTCGACGCGCTGGAGTCGCTGGCGATCACCAACAGCCGGATCGGGGACCAGGCCGTGGAGACGATCGCGGCGTCGTTTCCGCGTCTCCGCGAGCTCGACCTGTCGAGCAACGTCAACCTCACGGGGGCGGCGATGCGGTCGATCGTCTCGCTCACGAAGCTCGAGCGGCTCACGCTGGTGCAGTGCCGCTTCAACGACCTCCACACGCGGCGGCTCGGCAAACTCCTCGCCCTGGAGGCCCTCGACCTCCGGGGCAACATGGAGGCGGGCGACATGACGCTCGGCGTGGCGGCGCGGCTGCCGCAGCTCCGCGCCCTCAAGCACCGCAGCTCGGTGGTCACCGACGAGGGGCTCGCCGAGCTCGCGACCAGCCCGGCGCTCGAGTCGCTACTCGCGCAGGATTTCGCGATCACGAACGCCTCGGGCGGCCACCTCGCCGCGCTGGCGAAGTTGCGATCGCTGGAGATCTTCCGCTGCCAGGGATTCGGCGGCGCCGGCGTCCTGGCGCTGGCGCCGCTCAAGAAGCTCGCCCGGCTCACGCTCCGCGACCTTCCCGAGGTGGATGACGCCGCCCTGGCGGTCGCGGCGGACCTGCCCGCGCTGGAGCGCCTCTCGCTGCACGAGCTGGCCTCGGTCGGCGACGATGGGCTCCGACACCTCGCCTCGGCGCGGGGCCTGAAGGTGCTCGACATCTGGAGCATTCCGCAGATGACCGACGCCTCGGTGCAGGTGATCGCGTCGCTCGCGAACCTCGAGGAGCTTTCGATTCGCGACACGGGTGTCACGGAGCGATCGCTCCCCGCGCTCGCCGCGATGCTGGGGCTCGTGTCGCTGACCTTCGACAACGGGCCGGTCTCCCCCGCGGTGTTCGAGCAGGTCAGGGCCGCCAAGGCGTGGAAGAAGCTCGATCTGCGCAAGTGAGCCGTCGCGGTTGGCGGCGCCGGGAGTGACGCGATGGCGAGGGACTCGGACATCACGGTCGTCGGTGCGGCGGTCTGGCTGCTGCCGGTGCGGATGCGGGTGCCGCTGAAGTTCGGCGCCCAGGTGCTGGATTCGGTGATCTGCAGCCGCGTCGCCGTGGAGGTGCGGGATCGCTCGGGACGGCGGGCGATCGGGTGGGGCGAGACGCCGTTGTCGGTCCTCTGGGGCTGGCCGTCGACCGCCGATTTCGAGGGCCGGCAGCGGGCCATGATCCGCCTCACCGAGGCCTGCGCACGCCAGATCGCCTCGTGCGGCGAGTCGGGGCATCCGCTGGAGATCGGCGATGCCTTCCGCCACGGCATGCTCGATCGTCTCGCCCGCCAGTGCGACGAGCCGTCGGTCGGCGAGCCGATCCCCGAACTTGCCGCTCTCATCAGCTTCAGCCCGGTCGACCTCGCGGTCCACGATGCCTTCGGCAATCTCCTGGGCGTCGACACGTACGCCACCTACGGTCGAGACCACCTCACCCGCGACCTCGCCGATTTTTTCGGTTCCGAGGGGGAGCGATTCCGCGGCCGCTATCCCGCCGATTTTCTCCTGGCCTCCGCTCCGACCACGCTGCCGGCCTGGCATCTGGTGGGCGGGCTCGACCCGCTCGACGCGGGTGAACTGCGGGGCGATGAGCCCCGCGACGGCCACCCCGTCACGCTGGAGCAGTGGATCCGGCAGGACGCGCTCACCTGCCTCAAGGTGAAGCTCCGGGGCACCGATCTCGACTGGGACGTCGACCGCCTGCTGCAGGTCGGCCGGATCGGGCTCGCCGGGGGGGTCCGCCACTTCTGTGCCGACTTCAACTGCACGGTCGAGGATCCGGGGTACGTGCTGGCGGCACTCGATGCGCTCGCCGAGCGAGGCCCGCGGCTCGCCGAGCGACTGCTCTACGTCGAGCAGCCCTTTCCCGCCGACCTGGTCGCCCATCCGATCGACGTGCATGCCGTGTCGGCCCGCACGCGGCTGTTCCTCGACGAGAGCTGCCACGACTGGCGGTACGTGGAGGCGGGTCGCAGGCTGGGCTGGAACGGAGTGGCCCTCAAGACCTGCAAGACCCAGACCGGTGCGCTTCTGTCGCTGGCCTGGGCGCGGGCCCATGGCATGGACCTCATGGTCCAGGATCTCACGAACCCCATGCTCGCGGCGATCCCGCACCTCCGCCTGGCGGCCCATGCCGGCACGATCGCCGGGGTCGAAACCAACGCGATGCAGTACTATCCCGAGGCGTCGGCTGCCGAGGCCCGCGTGCACCCCGGGGCGTATCGCCGTCGCGGCGGCACCGTCGACCTGGCCAGCTTCGGCGGCCCGGGCTTCGGCATGCGGGTGGCGGAGATCGGCCGACCGCTGCCTGAGCCCGTGGTCGTGGCCGGTTCTCTGGCCGTCGAGGAACTCATCGCACGAGGCGGACGCCATTCAGGCCCGGGAGGAGCATCATGAATTCGGTTCCGGACGCTGACGGAGTCGGAGTGGACGGGGACCGTCGTGGCCGCCTGATGGCGCTCACCGCCGCACTGCTGGGCTGGATGTTCGACGGTTTCGAGATCGGCATGTTTCCGCTCGTCGGCAGGCCGGCCCTGGGGGAACTCCTCGGGGCCGGGTCGACGGCCGACGTCACCGGCTGGTTCGGCGTCATCATGGCCGTCTTCCTGATCGGAGCCGCCACCGGCGGCGTGCTCTTCGGCTGGCTCGGCGACCGCATAGGTCGCGTCCGGGCGATGTCGCTCTCCATCCTGACCTACGCGCTGTTCACCGGGGCCTGCGGGCTGGCGACCGAGGCCTGGCACGTCGCGGCGCTGCGGTTCGTCGCCTCGTTGGGCATGGGGGGCGAGTGGTCGCTGGGCGTGGCCCTTGTCAACGAGGTCTGGCCGGAGCGGTCGCGGGGCTGGATCGCCGGTCTCATCGGCGCGGCATCCAACGTCGGCATCGCCCTGGTGCCGGTGGTGAGCATTCTCCTGGGCACGCTGATCACGACCGTCCGCGGCGGCCTCGAGGGGGTGCTCCCGGCTCCGGTCGTGGAATCGCTCCTGGCCAACCAGGCGTGGCGGTTCCTCATGATCGTCGGCGCTCTTCCCGCGCTGCTCGTCTTCTTCATCCGCGCGTTCGTGCCCGAGTCGGAGCGCTGGAACGCCGAGCGGGCCAGTGGCAGGACGACCCATTGGGCGTTCCACGATCTGCTGGCCACCTTCGGCGGTGCCGTCGGCGCGGGCCTGGTGATCGTCGCCTGGTCGCCCGCGGTGACGTCGGGAGCCGTCCGGGCCATCGTGACTCCGCTGGGCGTCCTGGCCGCCTTCTTCGGCTTCGTCCACCCGGTGCGGATGTATCTCAGCCGGGCCGGTGCCGCCGGGGCGGTGCGGCCCGCCGATGCAGCCACCATCCGGGGCCGGCTCCTGCTGGGGGCGCTGCTGGCCGGCGTGCCGCTGCTCGGGACGTGGGGATCGCTGCAATGGGCACCGAGCTGGGCGATCCAGATGACGGCCGAGAAGCCGCAGGCATTCGCCAAGGAATACACGCAACTGGCCGTGGCCATCGGTGCCATCGTCGGCACGATCCTGGCGGCCCTCGCGGCGGGCAGGTTCGGCCGTCGGGTCACCTACGCCGTCCTGTGCGTCGCCTCCACCGCATCGCTGGCGTGGCTCTACCTCGGCCACGCCGAGTTCAACGGCCGGTTCCTCGGGGCGGTCTGCCTCGCCGGCGGCGTGACGGCCGCGTTCTACGGCTGGTTCCCCCTGTACCTGCCCGAGCTTTTTCCCACGAGCGTCCGGGCCACCAGCCAGGGGTTCGCCTACAACTTCGGCCGCGTGCTCGCCGCCGTGGGGACGCTCCAGACGGCGCAGCTCATGGGCCTTTTCGGCGGCAGTTTCCCGGCCGCTGGAGCCCTCCTCTCGGTGATCTACCTGCTGGGCCTGGCCGTGATCTGTTTCGCGCCGGCCACGAGCGGACTGTCCGAATCACCCGGCGGCACGAGCCGCTGAACCGGCCGACGACGTGGCTTCGCACCCCGACAAGGAGCAGCTCACGTGCACGTCAGCCACCTGCACTGTCTTTGCCGGAGCCGTGGGGTCGATCGATGGCCCCGACGATCCACGCCTTCCGGTGGGAGCACGTCCAGCTTGTGGCCGTCGGGACACCGCGAGTCAAGGCGCCTTGGCGGAATCGGACGGAGCCCGGAAGCTCTCCTGCACGTCGTACCGAACGCAGCTGTCCAGCAGGATCGCCTTGCCCTGCTTCACGGGCTGGGTGTCGTCGGCAACCGTGTTGCCGCTCACGGCGAGCCCGTCGGTCGAGGTCACGTGGATCTGCGGAGCGGGGCACTCCTCCATGGCATTGCCCTTGATCACGATCCGGTTGTGGGCACCGGCGGGCAACGGCCTGTCGGACCCCAGGTAGGCCGACACCCTGATCGCGGTATCGTGGCAACGGGTGATGATGTTGCCCTCGATGGTCACGTCGTCGCTACAGCCGGCCTCGAGCCACCAGAACTCGGGGGCGAGTTTGACCGCCTCCATCCAGTTCTCCGTGAAGCGGTTGCCGACGATCCTGCCCTGCCCGGCCTTGATCATGGCGCCCCGCGAGCGGTTGAAGCCGAAGTCGCAGCCCTCGACGACGAAACCGTTGCCGACGGCGTCGGTCGGTGCGATGACCGAGCCCCGGGGCAGGTTCAGAGGCTCCTCAAGCGTCACCTCGTAGGCACTGGTCAGCATCCCGAACTGGTTGTGCTTCATGCGGCCGTCCAGCGGCTGGGATTTGAGATACTCCTTCTCGCCGTCGGTGATCGTGCCCGCGGGGGCGATATTCAGCACTTTCGGGGTAGAGGCATGGCGGCCCGCGACCGTCGTCACCTCGACCGCTCCGCCCTTTTTGATCCGCATCACGTGCTTCGCCAGCACCCGGGCCTTGCCATTCGTGCACTCGGTCACGAGGTAGTAGTCGCCGTTGATCGCGACGCAGTCGTCGCCCATGAACCGCGCGATGCAGTCGCGATACGTCGGCCCCTGCGCAGCATGCTTGCTGTGGAACGCATCGGCGTTGAGCGACCGCATGCGCGGAACAGCCCGGCGCCGCGGGTCGCTTGTCGCCGGACGGCGGTCGACGCGGCAGTGGCGATACGTCGAGCCGTCGCAACCGAACTCGAAGAACCCGAAGCTGGCGGCGGCGTGGAGCGTGACGTTCTCCAGCCGCATGCCCGTGCACGCATTCAGGAAGACGGCATGGGGCAGGATGCCAGAAGTCCAGTCCACCCAGGCGAGCGCCACGATGTCGCCCACCCGCTCCGTGCCGGGCTCGCTCTTCGAGGGGCCGGTCTTCGTGAGCCGGAGCGCCCGGTCACCGAGCCGGTCGATCGTGAAGTCGTAATAACTGCCGAACCGGAGCAGCCCCGTGTCGGGGGCGAAGATCTCGTATTTCCATCCTTTGCCGGCGGCTGCCGCGGGATAA
>JBIIUP010000194.1:0-6029 GCA_044339885.1 Pirellulales bacterium
GTCGAACTCCCCGCGGAGCATCCGCTCGTTGAGCTCTTCGATGTCGAACAGCTCGATGGCGACGTCGAGGCCGCGGGCCTGCACGGCCCCGGTGAGCAGTCCGTGAAAGGCGAACGTGTCGTTCGGGCAGGTGGAGATGCCCAGCCGGATCGGACGGCTCACGGCGACTCCTCCAAGACCCGCACGGCGAGGTCGGCCGCCGCGGCGAGGGCCGCCGGCACCTGCCAGCGGGCATGCTCGCGGTCGCCCGCCTCGTTCGAGATGCCGCGGACGATCGCCAGCGGCACGCCGAGGAGCCGGCAGGCGAGGGCCACGCCGAAACCCTCCATGTCCTCGGCCATCGCGGCCGGGTGGGTCGCCCGACGCGCGGCGACGTCGTCCGCCGACGCCGAGGCGGCGCAGGCGGTGAGCAACAGGCCGCCCCCGGGGGCAAAGCCGCCGCACGAACCCGAGAGTTCGATCACGTCGCCGATGGCCACATCGGCCGCGGCCGGGTCTCCCGGCCACTGCGGCCAGCCGAGCGTCGCCGCCGGCACGAACGCCGCCCCGGAACCCGCCCCGACGCCATGACACGCGACCTTCTCGAACCGATAGGCCGCGCCGATGGAGAGCCCCGCATCGAGCCGCCCCGCGATCCCGACGAGGAGCACCCGGTCAGGCCGTGCCGCCGCGACGAGCGCCGCCGTGCGTGCCGCCGCCGCCACGGCTCCAAAGCCGCAGATTTCGACCCGCTCGCCGGCCCCGAGGCCGCCGGCAAGCATCGGCGCAAGCAGCCGCCGCTCCAGGTCGGTCGGCACGAGCACGAGCGTGGTGGGCATAGGTGGAGCCGGCAGCGTTTTCCTGCCGTGAACGGGTTCATTCTAGTCATCGACCGCGGCCAGACATGTTCTGCGTTCCCACCAGAAAAGCCGGACATGCCTCGCTCTTCTCGAGGTCGATGCCGCGAGGGGTTGCCCGTGCCGTCGAGCCGGCGTTGCTGGCCGAGCGAAACCAGGAGGGTGAAGCGAGGGCAGCATCGAGTGCGCGCAGGGCATGGATGCCCGGAGCGAACGTCCGGGCGAGGCGGCACGGGCAACCCCGGCCCACCGTGGCTTCGCACACTCACTCGAAAGCCGCAACTGCCCTCGACGATCCGGCTGACGGCGCCGGCACAAGATCTCAGCGGCCCCGGCGCTGCCTGCCGGTGAGCACGCGAAAGATCTCGCCGATCGTATGCCCGGACTCCAGCGGGTGCCGCAACGGCTGGGAAAAGTCGACGGCGTAGGTGTTTCGCCGGCCGTCCTTCTTGCGCAGCACGTAGCCATCCCGAACCAGATCCCCGACGATCCGGTGGGCCGCCCGCTCGCCGATGCCCACCAGGTCGGCGATCCGGGAGATCCGGATGTCGGAATGCTGGGCGATGCAGACGAGCACATGCCCGTGGTTGGTGAGAAACGTCCAGGCGGGGGGGGGCTGGGATGCAGCGTCCGGGGCAATGGGCTGGTTTCGGTTGACCATGGAACCACCCTACCAATGCCTGGTCATTCTTGACAGGCAATAGAATACATGTATCATATGTCATGTTTTCAATGCCAGGAGGCACGGAGCCATGCATTACGTCGTTTCGATCAGGACGGCTGCGAGCAGGCAGGCGCTGGACGAACGGCTGCGGAAGCTCACGGCGGGCGGGCCCTTCCGCGTGGACGGCCTCGACCCGGTCGGGGCCGGAACCTGGGACTTCCACCTCACGCCGACGCGTGCGGACATGGTGGTCGGTTTCGGCAAGGTGGCCGAACTCCTGGTCCTGCTCGCTCGCGAGTTCGAGGTGCAGGCCGTGGTAGGACGGATACCTTCCCGGTCCGTGGCGGCGGCCTCGTGATGGTCGCCTGGCTCTTGGGTCTGACGTTCAACCGATAACCAACGGAGTCTTTCATGGCGCGGCATGCAGTGACGGTAATCCCCGGGGATGGCATCGGTCCGGAGTGCGTGAATGCGGCCGTCGACGTGATCAATGCGACCGGCGTCGGCATCGACTGGATCGAGCGGCACGCCGGAGAACGGGTCTTCAAGCAGGGCATCGCCTCGGGCGTTCCGCAGGAGACGATCGACTCGATCAGCCAGTCCCGTGTCGTCCTGAAGGGACCGCTCGGCACGCCGGTGGGATTCGGCGAGAAGTCCGCCAACGTCACCCTCCGCAAGCTCTTCGAGACCTTCGCCAATATCCGCCCGGTGCGGGAGCTCCCCGGCGTCGTCACGCCCTACAGCGGCCAGGGCATCGACCTCGTCGTGGTGCGGGAGAACGTCGAGGATCTCTATGCCGGCATCGAGCACATGCAGACTCCGGGCGTGGCCCAGTGCCTCAAGCTCATCAGCGCCAAGGGCAGCGAGAAGATCATCCGGATGGCCTTCGAGTTCGCCCGTTCCGAGGGCCGCAAGTCGGTCGCCTGCGCGACGAAATCGAACATCATGAAGCTCACCGAAGGCGAGCTCAAGCGAACGTTCGAGCGGATCGCGCCCGAATATCCCGATATTCAGTCGTGGCACGTGATCATCGACAATTGCGCGCACCAGCTCGTCAAGAAGCCCTCCCAGTTCGACGTCATCGTGACGACGAACATGAACGGCGACATCATCAGCGACCTGACGTCGGCCCTCGTCGGCGGTCTGGGCTTCGCGCCGTCGGCGAACCTGGGCAACGGCATCGCCATCTTCGAGGCCGTGCATGGCTCGGCGCCGAAGTACGCCGGCAAGGACGTGATCAATCCCACGGCCGTGCTGCTGAGTGGCGTGATGATGCTCAAGCACCTCGGCGAGTTCGCCGCGGCGGCCGATATCGAGCATGCCGTGCTCGTGACGCTCACCCAGGGCCGCCTCACCGGCGACGTCGTCGGCTACGACAAGGGGGTGAAGACCTCGGAATACGCGAAGGCAGTGATCGGCAACCTCGGCCGCCGCGCCGAGGGCTGGACGGTCCGCACGGTGAAGCCGATCCGCATGCCGGAGGTGAGCCGGTCGCCGGTGTTCCGCGCCGCCAAGTCGAAGGACGTCGTGGGGGCCGACATCTTCGTGGAGAGCGGCCTCGACCCCGCCGCGCTCGGGAAATCACTCGAGGCGATCGCGGCGTCGGCCCCCTTGAAGCTCAAGATGATCTCGAACCGCGGCACGAAGGTCTATCCCGACGGCAATCCCAACATCGATTGCGTCGATCATCACCGCTGCCGATTCATCAGCCGCTCCGGCGCCCCGATCTCCTTCGACGACGCCCTGGCTCTCGCTCGGAAGGTCAACGAGACGCACGAGGTCTGCCACATCGAGCGGCTCCTCAAGATCGACGGCGCGGACGGCTTCACGAAAGCCCAGGGCGAGGATTGAGTTTCCAGCGAGCGGTGGTCGCCCGTACCGTCGCGCCGGCCTGGGCGGCACGTGAAGCCCAGAAGGACGCAGCGAACGTTCGGGGGAGCCCGCACGGGAAACCGCGATCCGGAGAGCGTCGGAAGAACTTCTCCGGCCGCGGCACTTCGACCGACTCGATGCAGACGGTCACATGGTGGGCCGGAGCGAACTCGGCCTGGATCATGTCGACGATGCGGTCGGCGGGCTCCGCCGGCACGACCGCCTCGATCCGCACGAAGGCCTCGGCCACGACCGCCACCTGCTTCAGCCGCCCGAGCCCCGGCGGCGGGCCGCGTGGGGATGTGCCGAGGCCTGCCGATGCGAATCGAGACCCACCACCTCGAGCTTCAGGCCGGCCCGCGTGAAATCATCGGCCAGTTCGTCGAGTTTCTCCATCACGCTTTGATCGACGAGCCGCGTGCCGGCCAGGTTCACGATCACGTCGTTGCCCTGCGCGAGCCCCAACTGCACGATCTGCCGGCGGAACGGGATCCAGTTGCTGAACACGGCCGAGCCGCCGGCGTCGATCTGCACCGTGCGGTCGTCCACCGTGGAGACCTTGAGGAACGGCTTGAAGAACGACGACAGCGGCACGCCGTTGAGGGCATGGATCACGAACTTCAGCGCGATGCCGATGCCGACGCCCACGAGCAGGTCGGTGGCCAGGACACCCACGATCGTCGTCACGAAGATCAGGAGCTGCTCGGAGCCCATCTTGAAGACGTTGATGAACTCCCGGGGCGACGCCAGGCGGAAGCCGGTGTAGACGAGCATCGCCGCCAGGGCCGACAGCGGAATCCGGTGGATCGCCCAGGGCACGAGGGCCACGAACGCCAGGAGAAAGAGGCCGTGCCACAGGTCCGCGAACCGGGTGCGGGCGCCGTTGTCGATGTTCGCCTTGCTGCGGACGATCTCGGAGATCATCGGCAGCCCGCCGATCGAGGCCGCCGCGACGTTGGCGACGCCCACTGCCGTCAGGTCACGGTTCATGTCGGTCTTCCGCTTCCAGGGATCGAGGAGATCGATCGCCTTGGCGGACAGCAGCGACTCGACGCTGCCCACGAGCGCGAACATGGCCACCCACCAGAGGCCCGCCAGCCGCGTGGCGGACGAGGCGAACACCGAGAAGTCCGGCGTCACGATGGCGGCGAGCAGGCTGCCGGGCACGTTGACGAGGAACGACTCTCCGACCTTGTACTCGTGGCCGGCGAACGAATAGGTGTGTTCCCGGGAGAGGTCGAACCACATGCCCAGCGGGACGGCCACCGCCAGGACGAGCAGCTGTGCGGGGATCATGCGCAGCCAGGCGGGCCGGAGCCGCGACTTCACGAGCGGAAAGCCGAAGAGGATCGCCAGGCTCACCAGGCCGATGAGGGTGATGTGGGGATTGAGGTGGGCGATCTTCTCGGGGAGCTCGCGGAGGATCTCCAGCGGTTCGCCGCTGGCCTTCTGGCCGAGGACGACCGGCAGCTGCTTGAGGCAGATGATCAAGCCGATGGCGGCGAGCATCCCGTGGACGACCGCCGTGGGGAAGAACTCGCTGAGGGCGCCGGCCCGCAGCAGGCCGAAGAGCACCTGCGCGACGCCGGCCGCACAGCCGACCGCCAGCACCATGCGGTAGGCGCGGAGGTCGGCCGCCGGATCGGCGCCGGCCGTGAAGCCGAACGACTGCATCGCCCCCAGGACGATCACGATCAGCCCGGCCGCGGGGCCCTTGATCGTGAGCTCCGAATTCGACAGGAGGGTCGTGACGATCGCTCCCACGACCGCCGTGAACACCCCGGCGACCGGCGGGAAGCCGCTGGCCAGCGAGATGCCCAGGCACAACGGCAGCGCGATGAGGAACACGAGGAAGCCGCTGGCGGCGTCCTCGCGGAGGTAGCGGACGAAGCCCGCCGGCGTGCCGCGGGGCACATCGCCCCGGGGCTCGGGGCGACGGTCGCGGAGGGGATCGCTCATGGCTCGGTTCCTCGATGGGTGCCGGAATCGGATTCCGAAGCGACGTCTGGAGCGAACCCCGGCCCGGCGGCGGGATCGTCGTCGGCGGTGCGGGCGGCGAGCAGCGTGCCGGCGATCCTGTCGAGCGAGCGGACGAACGGGCCCGGATGCAGTCCCAGCCCGACGAGGATAGCCAGGATCGCGGACAGGGCGATCCGCTCGCGGCGGAGGATGGCGTGGCGGGGCGCGTCGACCGTGACCGGGCCACCGAAGACGCGGAACCAGCCGCGGATCACGGCGATCCCCGCGAAGACCGTGGCGAGGAGCACGAGCAGCCCGGAGAAGAGCCGCTCGTCGAGGCTGCCGGAGATGATCAGGTCGTCGGCCACGAAGGAGAGGGTGCCGGGAAAGCCCGGACTCGCCAAGCCGAAAAGCAGGAGGAATGCGGCCAGGGCCGGGGCGTCGGCGAACCGTCCCTGGAGCGTGTCGATCGCGATCGGACCAGCCCGGCTCTCCAGCGCCCAGATCACCAGGCCGATCCCGGTGAGCGCCAGCCCGCTGGAGATCCACACGGCCAGCGCCCCGCAGAGTTCCATCGGCAGCGTCCCGGCGATTCCCGCCAGCACCATCGCCGACTGGCTCATGGCGAGCATGCCCACCAGGCCGCGGGCATCCCGTTGCAACCGCGATCGGCAACGGCGGTCGCGGCGGGGGCGACG
>JBIIUP010000029.1:0-19869 GCA_044339885.1 Pirellulales bacterium
CGTGCGACCGGATGCCGGCGACGCCGGCGGGTGGTGGTTGACGCGACGGGTGGCGGTTGACGCCGGGGCGGATTCCCGGTTGCACGGCAACCGGGCTACAGTCGGCAACCGGGCTACAGTCGGCAACCGGGCTCCAGAGGCGGCGACCGAGCTCCGGAAGAATCGACGGGGTGACCTTCGGTACTTGGATTGCCGGATTCGGTAGACCGGTCGCCGTGCGACCGGATGCCGGCGACGCCGGCGGGTGGTGGTTGACGCGACGGGTGGCGGTTGACGCCGGGGCGGATTCCCGGTTGCACGGCAACCGGGCTACCGAGGCGGCAACCGGGCTCCAGAGGCGGCGACCGGGCTCCTGCGGCGGAGAACGCCTGCGAACGCGGTACGCTGAAAGCGAAGGCGTACCCGGACCTGACGTTTTCCAGGTGTTTCGGGTACTATTGCCGGCGTCGTCGGCCCTCGCTCGACGAACCCCAACCATTCTTCCTTCGGCCTCCGGAACACCATGCAGGCACCTGACCCGAACGACCCTTGGGCTTCCCTCGCCGAATCACTGGGCGTCGGTCCTGGCGGAGAACGCTCGGCCACGCCGCCCAGCCAGCCCCCAGCCCGGCCTGAGTCTCCGCCGCGGGCCGAGCGGCCCCGCCCGAAGCCGGCCACCCCAGCCGCCGACTGGGACGCCGTCGCTGCCGACCTCGGCCTCGGGTCGACATCGCGAACGGAGCCGCCGCGGCCGCCGCGTTCCGCGCCGCCCCCGCCCCCGCCCCGGCAGCAGGATTTCGAAGCCCGTCGTCCAGTCGAGGAGCGGCCTTCCTTCGAACGGCGCGACAGCCGACCCGCAGCCGATTTCGGCTCCGGCGTCGACGACGGCGGCCAGCCCCGCGATCGCGCCGAGAATGGGCCACGGCGCGACGGCGATGAGGAAGGTGGCGAACGACGCGGCCGCAGGCGGCGCGGCAGACGAGGCGGACGCTCCCGACGCGACCGCGACGGCGACCGTCCGGTCGTCCGCGCCGAAGACGACCGCGGCCCCCGCCCCGTCGAGGAGCAGGCATCGTACCGCGACGACGTGCGGGACGACCGCGGGCCTCGAGACGATGACGGCCGCACGAGCGGCGATGCCTGGGACGCAGAACGCACGCCGTCCGTCGATGAGACCGATCGCAACCGTGGCCCCGAGTCCGCCGGGGACGAGGACCGCCCGCGCCGCCGCCGCCGCCGGGGCCGCCGCGGTGGCCGCGGACGCCCCCGAGGCGACCGAGACGTGGCCGCCACCGGGTCCGAGGAGCGGCCGCGGGAGCCCGCTTCCGTCGAGGACCTCGACGACGAACCGCTGCCGACGAGCTACGGCATGGGATCCGTCTCCCGCCCGCAGGAACCGCGTGTAACCGAGAGCGGGCGCCGCGACGGCGAGGAACGCTCCCGTCCCGCCGATGGTGAGGAACGGTCCGGCGGCAGGCGTCGCCGCCGCCGCGGAGGCGAGGGACGGTCGTCCGGCACCCGTCAGGGACGCCCGCGAGGCGAGGGCCAGCCGGCGACGGAGCCCGCCCGCGAACGCTCGCGCGGCAGCCGCCGCGGCCGGCGCGACGAAGCAGCGGGTGGTTCGCGGAGCGACGACCGCCGCAGCTCGTCGCGGTCGTCCCGCGGCCGACGCAGCGACTTCGCCCCTGTCTCCACAGGCTACGACGAGGATGACGAGGGCCTCGAGTTCCTCGGTGTCGAGGAGGCGGGGCGGGACACGGTGCGCCGCGAGACCCGGCCCGAGGACGACGACGTGCTCACCGAAAGCGGGCTCAACACGGTGCTCGATGTCCCCAGCTGGATCGAGGCCATCGGGATCGTGATCGCCGGCAACCTCGATGCCCGCAGCCGATCCGGCCGGGGCGACGGCGGCCGCTCCCGCGACCGCTGACGTGCGGCCGACATGCGCAGTCGCGGCTGAGTGCCGGTCAGGACGAGACCGCCCGCTGCCCGACTCGGGCGCCGGGGTTGGCCGCAGCCGCCCGCCGCGCGGTGCCGTCACTTCAGCGCGATCGTCCGGGCCAGCGGCCGCAGGATCTGCTCGATCACGCACGAATCGACGACGTCGCGTGCGAGGCGGGCCAGGCGGTCGAGGCATTCGACATAGCTGGTGTCCGGCTCCAGGCTGCCGTACTGACGGGCGGTCACGTACACGCTCAGCTGCTCCTCGCTGAACTCCCCGGTCCGCACCTGGAACGCGTTCGTCCTGGTCTCCGTGCTGACCCGAACCTGAACCCGGCAGTCCTCGTCGATGCACATCGTCAGCGACGGCTCGTAGTTGATCACCCGGCCGCCGGGGATCTCGCCGACGCGGTCGAAAGCCGGCCCGACGCCGAGCGCCTCCGCGAGGAGGGCATTGTGGTTCCCGCGAAAGGCGAAGTCGAACCCGAAGAGCACGTCGAGCGCCTCGCAGTCGAGCGGGCTGACGGAGAGGTACGCCGGGGCGAGATCGAGCACCAGCCGATGCTGGTCGAGGGCCGCCTCCAGCGACGGGGGATTCACCTGGCCCGAGCAGAGCCGCTTGGCCTCCACGGCCGCCCAGCGGTAGCGGCCCTGATCCTTGTCCTCCTCGAGGACGTAGTCCCGCTTGTCCCGGCAGTAGAACTTCTTCATCGACGGGTACTGCCGCTGCACCCGCTCGAAATACTGCAGGATGGTCTCCCGGTGCGCCGGCAACTCCATCTCCGTGGCCAGGTTGAGGTTCACGTAGAAGTCGTCTGCCAGCGACGCGTAGGGCGTCATGAAGTCACTCCCGGAAGGCGGCCGGATCAGCCCGCGAAAGCTGGAAGTATAGGCCCTTTTTTCACAGCCTGTCAAAACGGCAACATGGTGCCGGAGGCTGGCATGGGCGTCGGGACGACGCCATACTTGAACACGATGGCCACCGACACCGACACCGCGATGATCCCCGACGAGCGGCTCTCGATCGAGAAGCGTGCGGACGGCTCCATCGTGGTGCGGGTGCGGTCGGCGGGCCCGGAGGCCGGCCGCCTGCCGGACGCCGTGTTCTCCTTCCGCTGCGGCGACCCGCAGTATGCCTACTGGCTGCGACGGCTCGACGATCGCTCGACGGGCCGCTGATGGCCGTGCCCGAGGACCGCCCGCGGCCGCCGCTCACTCGTCACCGCGAGAGCTCGCGATCAGCGAGATGAACTCGCGGTTGCTCTTGAACTTCGCCAGCTGCTTCGCGAGCTGCTCCATGGCGTCGACGTGATGCATGCTCGAGAGCGTGCGTCGCAGCATGTTGCAGGCGTGCAGCGTGTTGGCGTCGAGCAGCTTCTCCTCACGCCGCGTGCCGGACTGCGAGATGTCGATCGCCGGCCAGACACGGCGATCGGCCAGCTTCCGGTCGAGCACGAGCTCCATGTTTCCGGTGCCCTTGAACTCCTGGAAGATGAGCTCGTCCATCCGGCTGCCGGTGTCGACGAGAGCCGTCGCCACGATCGTCAGCGACCCCCCTTCCTCGAACACGCGGGCCGTGGCGAACAGCTTCTTGGGGATGTCGAGCGCCTTGATGTCGACACCGCCCGACATCGTCCGACCGGTGTTGCCGACCCACTTGTTGAACGCCCGGGCCATGCGGGTGATCGAGTCCATGAGCAGGAACACGTCCTTCCCGGACTCGGCCATCCGTTTGCACCGCTCCACGACCAGCTGCGACAGCCGCACGTGGCTCTCCACGTCGCAGTCGAGGCTGCTCGCCAGCACGTCCCCCTTCACCGACCGCTTCATGTCGGTGACCTCCTCCGGCCGCTCGTCGACGAGCAGCATGACCAGGTTCAGCTCGGGGTGGTTCTGCGAGACCGCCTGCGACACCTGCTGCAGGAGCACCGTCTTGCCGGTGCGCGGCGGGGCCACGATGAGGGCCCGCTGGCCCTTGCCCAGCGGCGTCAGCAGGTCCATCACGCGGGTCGTGATCGGCTGCTGACCCGTCTCCAGCCGCAGCCACGTCTCCGGGTTGATGGGAGTGAGCTGGTCGAACGTCTTCACGTTCACGTAGAGGTCGGGCGCCATGCCCTCGACCTCCTGGATCTCGCGGACCCGCGGCCCCTGCTGCCGCCGGCCCGGCTGCACCAGCGCCTTGAGGAACACGCCCTCGCGAAGCCGATACCGCTCGATCATCGTGGCGGGCACGAAGGGGTCGGTCCTTTCCCGCGTGTAGTTGTTCTCCGCGCTGCGGAGGAATCCGTAGCCATTGGGGTGCATCTCGAGCACGCCGCTGCCAGGCTCCAACGGAATCGGTTCGCCGTTCTCGGCGACCTCAGGCTCCGGCTCCGGCGGCATCATGCCTTCGCTGTCCATGCCCACCGCACCGGCGCCAGCCGGGGGAGGACCGCCGCCACCGCGGCGGAACCGGCCGCGACGCCGTCCACCGTAGCCGCCGCCACCGCCACCACCGCCGTAGCCACCACCGCCGCCGCCGCCGGGGTAACCCTGGCCCTGACCGCCCTGGGGGAAGGACCCCGGCCCACCATAGCCACCGCCGGGTCGGCCCCTTGATCGCCTCCGCTTCGACATGGATACAGAAAACCCCTTGGAGAAAAACCAGCCCGCAACCCCGCGGGCTCGGACGAAGCGTTCACCGCCACGGAGGCGGACGCCGTGCGTGTCACCCGGGCCCTCTCCGGCCCGGCCCGAACGAAAGACCAGTCACGCAGGGCGTGCTGCCCCGGAACACCCAGGACATCACGCCGGCCGGATCATGTGGGGTCGAATCTTGTGGCCGATTCGAGGAGCCGCCTGCCCACAGGCCGTGCGGCCGGATGGCGAAAAAACGCCATCCCCACCTTCCCCGCTGCTTCCAACCGCGAGCCGCCTCGAAACCGACCGAGACGGAACCCTGCGACGAAGACAACCGCGAAACATTGAGTTTTCGCGATGTCGTTGTGCCAACGACCAGCGGATTATCCGGCAGATCCGAGGGAATGTCAAGCCTGTGGAACCCTGGTCAGGCCGGATGCCGGGGGTGGCTCCGGGGGCCGCGGGGGGCTGCGGAACCTGGGCGACCGCCTCGCCGGAGCGAACGGTTTTTTCGATGCGATTCCCGCGACCCGTGCGACCGATACCAGACGTCGGGTGGGTGCTGCGCGACGTGGGTCGCGCCCCCCGCCCACCAGCCCGTTCCGAGGCGCCCGATGCTCCCCATGGCCCACCGACGCTCGCCGCAAGGCCGGCGACCCCTGCCGCTGACGCCCCTCGTCGTGGCGGTCGTGCTGCTGCCCGCCGTTCCCGCCCTCGCCGCGATTCAGTGGCACCCCGACCTCGCCACCGCGCGGGCCGCCGCGCGGATCAGCCAGCGGCCGGTGCTCGCCGTCTTCACCGCGGGCTGGAACGCCGCCAGCAACGACCTGGAGAAGACCTCGCTCGCCAGCCCGGAAGCCGAGGCCGTGCTCACGGCCTGCTTCGAGCCGGTGCGGATCGACATCGACGCGCACCCGGAACTGATCCGACGGCTGGGCGTCGCCCACGTGCCCACGGCATGCCTGCTCGGCGACGAGGACACACCGCTCTCCACGTTCGAGATTCCGGACAACCCGCCGGCATTCGTGGCCGCGGCCGTGCGGGCCGCCCAGCAGGCAGCGGCGGGGTCCGAAACGCCCGCGGCCAACGCTCCATCCGCCTGGGCAGCCGCGGGCGACGCGACCGCACAGGCGTTCGCCTCCGCCGGCATCGGCCCGCGGAACGCGGAGACCGCGGCTGCCGGCCCGCCGTCGAAGCTGAAGTCAAAGGTTCGGCAGCTCTCGGCATTCGCCAGCGGGGAGCCGTTGTCCGAGCAGCCCCAGGCGGACGTACCTCCGATGCTGGTGAAGGCCCCGCCGCAGGCTCCGCCGCCGCAGCCCGCCGCAGCTCGCCGCGCCGGGTGGCCCGCGGAAGTCGCCACGGCGCCACCCACCGAGCCGATGGCCCCCGCGCGCCCGAGCCTGGAGCCGGTCTCGACCGCATCGGCGACGGTACCCGGCGCGGTCGGTGACAAGAGTCCCTGGCTGTCTTCGCCCGCCGAAGCCCGCGGAGGCGCCGCGGCCGCGACTCCCTCCCCGTCACTTCCGGCTCCGGCGCCGGCGGTCGCCTCGTCGCCCGCCGCACCGACGACGTTGCCCACACAGGATCCGGCCGCCGCGGCGCCGCTCCGCGGCCCGGCCGAGGCGGCCCGGCCCCCGGCGGCGCCACCCAATCCATTCGTCGCCGCGTTCCAGAACCCGCTGGGATGGTTCGGCAAGAACAAGCCGGCCGCTGCGACCCCGCCGCCGCCGACGATGCCCCCCGCGCTGTCGCAGTCCGGCCCGACGCTGGGCGGCATCGCGGCCGCGGTCGCCCCGCCACCGGCGGCGGCCGGGGCCTCCGCCCCCGATGCCCACGGCTCGATGCCGCTGGGCCTGGAGGGCTACTGTCCCGTCACGCTCGCCGACCGCGGCACGTGGGTCGAGGGCCGTGCCCAGTGGGGCGCCCGGCACCGCGGACGAACCTATCTGTTCGCCGGGGCCGAGCAGCAGCAGGCCTTCCTGGCCAACCCGGACCGCTACGCTCCGGCCCTTTCCGGCGACGATCCGGTCCTGGCCTTCGAGTCGGCGCGGAGCACGCCGGGACAGCGCCGGTACGGCGTCACCTACCAGTCGAGGATTTACCTGTTCGCCACGCCGGAGAGCCGAACGCGGTTCACGACGGATCCCGGTCGCTACACGGCCCGGGTCGCGATCGCGGAGGCGCCTGCCGGCATCGTGAGGCGGTGAGCCGGGCTCACGCCCGCGCCCAGCCCCGGCTGCGGGCGACGCCCTCATGCCAGGCCGCCAGCAGCCGCTCCCGCGCCGCGGGAGCCATCCGCGGCTCGAAGCTCCGCTCCACCCGCCGCGCGGCAGCGACGTCGGCCGGGCTCGCGAAGAACCCGGTCGCCAGCCCAGCCAGGAGCGCCGCCCCCAGCGCCGTCGTCTCGACGACCCGCGGCCGGTCCACGGGGATCCCCAGCACGTCGGCCTGGATCTGGAGGAGCAGGTCGTTGGCGGCGCCGCCGCCGTCCACCCGCAACCGGGTGAGGGTCACGCCCGCGTCCTGCTCCATGCAGGCGGCCACCTCCCCCACCGACAGCGCGATCGCCTCCAATGCGGCTCGGGCCAGGTGGCCCCGGTGGGTCGCCCGCGAGATGCCGAGGATGGTTCCCCGGGCGCGGGGATCCCAGTGGGGCGCCCCGAGGCCGGTGAGCGCCGGCACGATCGTCACCCCGCCGCTGTCGGGCACGCTGCCGGCGAGCCGTTCGACGTCGCGGGCGTGCTCGATGATCCCCAGGCCGTCCCGCAGCCAGCCGACGAGCGCCCCTGCCACGAAGACGGAGCCCTCGAGGCAGTAGTGCGCCGCCGCCGGCACCGCGCAGGCCGGCGTCGCCAGCAGCCCGTGACTGCTGTTCACCACGCGGTCGCCGGTGGACATCAGCAGGAACGCCCCCGTGCCGTAGGTGCTCTTGGCGTCGCCGGCCCGGAGCATGCCCTGGCCGAACGCGGCCGCCTGCTGGTCGCCCGCGCAGCCCGTGATCGGAATCTCCGCGCCGAGGAAGCTGGCGGCCGTCGACCCGAAGCTGCCGCTCGACCGCCGCACCTCGGGCAGGATGCACCGCGGAACACCGAAGATGCCGCAGAGTTCGTCGCTCCAGCCGTCGTGATGGATGTCGAAGAGCAGCGTGCGGCTGGCGTTGGTGACGTCGGTGGCGTGCACCCGGCCGCCGGTGAGCCGCCAGATGAGGAACGAGTCGACGGTGCCGAAGAGAATTTCCCCGGCCGCGCACCGCCCGCGGAGGCCGGGAACGGTCTCGAGCAGGTGCACGATCTTGGTCGCCGAAAAATAGGGGTCGAGCAGGAGGCCGGTCCGCCGCCGCACCTCGTCCTCCACGCCGGACGCCTTCAGCCGTGCGCAGATCGGCGCCGAGACGCGGCTCTGCCAGACGACCGCCGGCGCCACCGGCCTCCCGGTCGCCCGCTCCCAGAGGATCGTCGTCTCGCGCTGGTTGGTGATCCCCAGGGCCGCGACCCGCCGCGGTTCCACCCCGCACTCGGCGAGCACCCGCCTGGCACAGGAGAGCTGGGTCCGCCAGAGGTCCTCCGGGTCGTGCTCCACGATCCCGAGATCGAGGCCGTCGTTGGCGGCGGAGACGTGCTGCGGAAACTCCTCCTGGGCGACCCCCAGCGGCGTACCCGCCCGGTCGAAGAGGATGGCACGGCTCGACGTCGTGCCCTGGTCGAGTGCCAGCAGGCAGTCGCCCGGCGCCTGGGAAGGTTCGAGCATCTGCATGACCCCTCGACGAGACCAACGCGGCCGGCCGCCCTGGCCTGCCGACATTCGGTCAGGGTATCCTCGCACCACGGACGAGGAGGAGTCGATGCATCTGCGGCGGCCTCGACGGGGCGGGTGGTCCGCGTGCGCCGGCCAACTCCTGGCCGCCGTCGCGGCGGTGACCGCTCTCCCCGCGCCGGCCGCCGATCGGCCGGATCCGTTCGACGCGCCCGTCACGGCGGTCTGGAAGGGACTCTCCCTGCGAGCGTGGGCCACGCGGGCGGGCGACCTGGCCGGCCGGCCGGTCGTCGTGGATCGTCGACTCGACCCGGAGACGCCCGTGGAGGGCGATGCCCACGGCGACCTGTTGAGCGACTGGCTGGCGGCCGCGGCCGCTGCGGCCGGCGGGGCCGTCGACCGGCTGGAGTCGTCGGTGCGGATCGTGCCCGGGGACCGTGCCGGACTCGCCGAAGCCGCCGACGAGGCGCGCCGCCGGGGGATCGCCCGGCTGCCGGCCACCGACCGCGGTCGGCTCGCCGAACGCCGCCCGTGGGCCTGGCCCGACGGCGCGCGTCCGCGGGACCTCGTGGCCACGGCTGCAGCGGAGGCGGGCGTCTCGCTGGCGAGCCTCGAACGGATTCCGCACGACCACCTGCCCGCCTCCGCCTGGCCGCCGCTGGCGCTGGCCGAGCGGCTCGACCTCGTGCTGGCGCACTACGACCTGCGGGTGGCGTGGGCGGCCGGCCCTCGCGGCACGGTCGTGGCGATCGACTCGGGACTCCCGGCCGCCGCGAAGCCGCCGGCCACGGCCCGCCCGACGCGACGGTCCCCGCAGCCGCCACCCGCCGGTGCCGCCGCGCGGTTCACGCTGCGGCTCGAGGCCCCGCTCGCCGAGGCCGTGCGGGCGATCGCGCCCCGGCTCGGGCTCCAACCGGAGATCGATCGCGAGTCGTTGGCCGCCCGCGGCATCCACCCCGACGAGATCGTCCGCGCCGACGTGAAGGATGCCTCCCGCGAAGAGCTGCTCGACGCGATCGCCGGACCGCTGGGACTCCGGTGGCGGATCGAGGGACCGCGGCTGCTGATCGACGCGCCCGGCGGCGTCAGTCGATGACCGGCGGCCGCCGTCCCGCCATGCCCTGCACCGCGGCCAGGTTCCGGCGGGCGGGGGCGAAGTTCGGGTCTCGCTTCAGCGACTCCTGGTAGGAGTGAACCGCTTCGGCGAACCGCCCCTGCCGCGCCTGGGCGACGCCGCGGTTGAACCAGGCCCGGGCGTCCTTCGGGTCGGTGCGGATCGCCAGGTTGAAATCGAACTCCGCCTTGCGGGGTTCGCCGGTCCGCAGGTAGGCCAGGCCGCGGTTGAGATAGGCGAGCATGAACCCGCGATCACGGCGGATCGCGGCGGCATACGCGTTGATCGCTTCCAGCGGCCGATCGAGCTCCATGAGCGTGAGGCCGCGCCACAGCTCGGGCCGTGGGTCGTCGTAGCCCAGGCCGGAAGCCTCCTCGAAGTCCTCCAAGGCGATGCCGTAGAGGCCCAGGTGGAACCAGCCGATCCCGCGCCGCAGGAAGAGTTCCGACTGTTCGGGATCGATGGCGATTCCCTTGGAGAGCGCGTCGACCGATCCCTCGAAATCACCGAGCCGGCGCAGGACCACGCCGAGCGCCAGGTGGGCGATCGGCTGCTTCGGATCGGCGGCGATGGCCTCCTCGAGCTTGGCCTTCGCCCCGCGCAGGTCGCCCTTGGATTCGAGCTTCTCCGCCTCGCCCAGGAGCTTCTCGGCCGGCGACGGCTCCCAACCCTCGGGCCGGGCCTCGGCGGACGGCCGCCGGCCGCCTTCCGGTTCACGGGCCGGTGCCCGCTCACCGGGCACTGTCGTCTCCGGAAACGGCACCGGGAGCTGGATGGGGGGCTTCTGCGGAATCCGTTCCGGCGTCGGTGCCGGCGTGCTGGGCGGTGTCGCGGGCGTCGGGGCCACGGGCTTCTGCCGCCCGCCGAACGGATTGAGCTCGTCGGCGAACGGGTCGTCCTCGGGCACGCCCTGCTGCGCCACGAGGACCGACTGGGCCCGAGCCGATCCGGCCGCCGCCACCGCCGCCACGGCGCAGCAAACGACGCACCACGCCGCCCCCGGCCAGACCGGTGGCAGGCTGCCCGAAACGCCGTTGCGCGGAGTCGAAGCCATGGAGGGGAGGATACTTCCGCGATGAGGATCGGCAAATCCTCGGGCTTCCGCCGAGGTTGGCGGCAAAACCGCCGGCGACCGTTGCAACCGGTGCCACCGGCCCCCGGGCCGCCGATCGGGAGGGGCGTTCGGCCCGGCACCGGGCGACAGTCAGGCCTGCTGCTGGCCGAGCAGGCCCCCGAGACGCTCTTCGATGCCGGCCCTGATTTGGCCGGCGAACAGGCTGGCCAGCGCCGGCACCGTGACCCGGACGACCAGCTCCCCGGGGCTGTTCTCCAGCTCGCCGTCGATCGGCATCCCCATGACGTCGAGCCGCAGCTCCATCTGGTCCTCCGACCGCCACTCGGCGGAAATCGCGCCGACCCGGTCCGCGTATTCGTCGCGGGCCCGCACCAGGGCCGCGTCGATCCGCCGTCGCGCCTCGGCGCGATCCAGGCCGTGCGGCACCCTGACTTCGATCGGCTTCATGGTCCTTCTCCGGGGCCCTCTGGGCAGGGGGCGGTCGCCAAACCGCCCGCCAGCGCGAGTGTAGCAGCCGCCACGAGCCGCCGCTCCACGCGGGCGTGACGATCGCCGCCGCACACGGCCGACCGCACGGCGACCACGTCGGCCCCGAGGCGTCCGGCCAGCGGCAGGTCGGCCAGCGAGAGCCGACCCGCGACGGCCACCAGCAGCCCGGCCTCGTGGGCCTCGGCGATCCACGCGGTGACCGGCACCCGGCCACCCTCCAGGCTGAAGAGCGCCGGCCCCGCCTTGTCGCAGGTGTCGATGAGCAGGGTCCGCGATCCGGCGGCCACCGCCGCGGCGATCAGGGACCGCGGGTCGGGGGACGCCGCCGCCCGCCAGTCGGCGTACGCCACGGGCACCGGCTCGACGCCCTCGGGCAGGCCCGCGGCGAACGCGGCGAACCGGTCGCGCCACGCCGGGAGCGACAGTCCCGCACACCCGGCCTTCGCCGCCGCGGGCCGAGGACCGCCGGGGAGTCGCGTGAGCGCCCGGTGCACCGGCGCCGCCGGGTCGGCGTCGCGCAGCTCGCCACAGGCCATCGTCCAGGGACGCCCGCCGCAGGCTGCGGCGCAGGCGGCAACCTGCTCCGGATCGGCCGCCCCGAGCGGGCCGCGCAGCGGCTCCTTCACGTCGACGATCGCGGCGCCGCCGGCGACCGCCGCGGCCGCCTCGTCGGCGTCGCGGACGCTCACGAGCAGCCCCTGCCAACGGCTGGCGGCTCCCTCTGTCATGCCGACCCCGCGGCCCGCTTGGCTTCGACGAGCAGTTCGGAGATCCGGCGGGCGAGCTCGGACGTGAGCGGCTCGCACCAGCGGCCGTCGATGATGATGTGCCCGTCCTCCCACGCGCCCCAGGGACCGAAAGTGGGCCGCTCGGCCCAGTCGGTCGCCCGCTCCGCGAGGCGGATGACGAGCGTGCCGATCCGGCGATCGGCCCCGTCGCCGGGGTCGTCGCCGTGGACGTGCCGCAGCGCCGGGCCCGTCATCGGCTGCGAACCATGGAACACGCATTCCACGATGCCCAGCGGGACGCGGTGCGCCCGCCACGGCGACAGCCGCACCACGAGTTCACCCGGCCGGCAGGAGAGCCGCGGCAATGCCGCACAGGCCGCCAGCCCGCCGCCGGCACACGCCAGCGTCGCGGCGAGGCCCGCCCATGCCCAGGCCAGCGACTCAGGCCCGCCGGCCCAGACGGTCGCGGCCGCAGCCGCGGCAGGCACCGCCACCGCGACGGCGACGACCGCCAGCACGGGGCGGAGATTCCCGCCGAGCCACACGCCGGCCCAGCGGCCCATGCGGCTTCCGCCCGCCGGGCCGGTGCCATACGATCCGCAGTCAGGCGACGAGGTTCGGGACTCTTCCATCATGTATGACACCCACCGCGAGACCGCCCGGGCCGCGCGGAGCACAGACCCGACCCCGCTGGGAATCGCCCTGCTCCTCGCCGGCTACGCGCTGGCGGCCCTGGCCGGCTGGCCCCAACATGGTCGTGATTTGCTGGTGGCCGGACAAGCGGCCCACCACGACGCCCACGACACGACACCCGCCGCCGAGCCGGGCCACGCCCCGGATGAGGCTCACGCCGCGGCCGCGGCTCCCCCGCCGTGGGCCGTGCTTCCGTTCGTGGTGCTCCTCGCGGCGATCGCCGTGCTGCCCCTGGCGCCGGGGCTGTCGCACTGGTGGGAGCACAACTCGAGCAAGCTGCTCGTCGCCGGCTGTCTCGGCCTGACGACCCTGGCCTATTACCTGTTCCTCCACCGCGGCGGCGTCGACCTCCACTTTCCCGCCCACGCGGTCGTCTCCTCCGCCGCCACCGGGCCGTCGTGGGCCGGGGCCGGCGCGGTCCTCGCCAACGCCCTGCTCGCGGAGTACGTGCCCTTCATCGTGCTGCTGTTCGCGCTCTACTGCGTGACCGGCGGCGTGCGGATCGAGGGCGACCTCGAGGCCACGCCATTGGTGAACACGGCGTTCCTCGGCGTCGGCGCGGCGATCGCGAGCTTCATCGGCACGACCGGCGCGGCCATGCTGCTGGTGCGGCCGGTCCTGGAGACCAACCGCGAGCGGCGGCACGTCGCACACACCGTCGTGTTCTTCATCTTCCTGGTCTGCAACTGCGGCGGCTGCCTCCTGCCCATCGGCGACCCGCCCCTGTTCCTCGGCTACCTCCAGGGGGTCGACTTCTTCTGGACGCTGCGGCTCTGGAAGCCCTGGCTGGTGACCAACGGCCTCGTGCTGGCGATCTACTGGGCCTGGGACACCTTCCACGCCCACCCCCGGGAGGCCGGCCGCGACCTCGCCCGCGACCGCAGCCTCGCCGGCAGGCTGCGGATCTCGGGGCTCTGGCCCAATGCCCTGCTCATGGCCGGTGTCATCGCGGCGGTCGCGTTCCTCGACCCCTCGAAGGCCGTTCCCGGCACCTCCTGGCACCCGTGGGTGTTCCTCCGCGAGGCCGTGCTGCTGGCGCTCGTCGGGCTGTCGCTCGTCGCGGGCGACCAGGAGATCCGCCGCCGCAACGGCTTCACCTACGGCGCGATCGTCGAGGTGGCCGCGCTGTTCATCGGAATCTTCGTCTGCATGCAGCCGGCGCTGGCGCTGCTCGACGAGCACGGGGCGAGCCTCGGCCTGGAGGCGCCGCGGGCCTTCTTCTGGGCGACGGGCTCGCTGTCGGCCGTGCTCGACAACGCCCCGACCTACCTGGTGTTCTTCAAGACGGCCCAGGCGCTCCCCGCGGCGGGCCCCGTCGTGGCGGGCGTCGACGAGGCCCGCCTGGCCGCGGTGAGCCTCGGTGCCGTATTCTTGGGGGCGATGACCTACATCGGGAATGGCCCGAACTTCATGGTCAAGGCGATCGCCGAACAGGCGGGCGTGAGGATGCCGAGCTTCTTCGGCTACGTCCTCTACAGTCTCGGCGTGCTGCTGCCGGTCTTCGTGCTCGTCTCCTTCCTCTTCTTCTGATGCCATCCCGCCCCCACCGCCCGTCGTCCCCCCGCACGTCCCGCGGCGACTTCGAGATCGTCGCCGACGAGGCAGCGCTCGGCGACCTCGTCGCGCGGCTCGCCGCCCACGCCCACGTCGCCTTCGACACCGAGTTCGTCTCGGAGCACACCTACCGCAGCCAGCTGTGCCTCGTGCAGGTGGCCGCCCCGGGCGTGCTGGCGGTGATCGACACGCTCGCCGTCCGCGACCTCGATCCCTTCTGGAGGCTGCTGGCGGAGCCCGGCCGGACGACCGTGGTGCATGCCGGCCGGGAGGAGATGGGGTTCATCCTCCAGGCCATCCGGGCGCGGCCGGCGAAGCTCTTCGACGTGCAGGTGGCGGCCGGTCTGGTCGACCACGACTACCCCGCCGGCTACGCCTCGATCGTCCGCCGGTTCCTCAACCAGCCGACCAACAAGGGGGAGACGCGGACGGATTGGCGGAAGCGACCGCTCTCCGAAGCGCAGCTGGAATACGCCGTCGACGACGTCCGTCACCTGGAGGAGCTCTGGCAGCAGCTCACCGAGAGGCTCGAGAAGCTCGGTCGCTCGGCCTGGATGCAGGAGGAGATGGCCAGCTGGCAGGACGAGGTGGAGGAGTCGTTCGTTCGCAAGCGATGGCGCAGGGTGTCGGGCCTCAGCGGCCTGTCGCGCCGCGAACTGGCGGTCCTGCGGGAGCTCTGGCACTGGCGGGATCGGGTGGCCGAGGACCGCGACATGCCGCCGCGCCGCGTCCTCCGCGACGACCTGCTCGTCGAGCTGGCCAAGCGCAAGAGCGCCGACGAGCGGCAGATCTCGGCCATCCGCGGCATGCAGCGGTCCGACCTGCGGCACATCCTCAAGGGGCTCGCCGACGCGATCGATCGCGGGCTGGCCGTGCCGGACGACGAGTGCCCCGGCGGGGAGAGGCACCGCGCCCCGCCCCCGCAGCTGACGGTCCTCGGCCAGTTCTGCGCCACGGCGATCGCGGGGCTGTGCCGGAAGATGCACCTGGCGCCGGCCCTCGTGGGGACGGCCTCCGACATGCGCGACCTCCTGGCCCACAAGCTGGGGCACTTCGACGAGGACCGCCCGCCGCTCCTGGCCTCCGGCTGGCGGGCCGAGGTCGTGGGCGACGTCGTCGACGATCTGCTCTCCGGCCGGGCGTCGCTCCGGGTCGGCGACCTGCGGGCCCACGACCCGCTCGTCATCGACCGCCCGGACCGGTAGCCGCGCGTCCGCCCGCCCGCCGCGAATCCGGGCTCATCCTGATCCCATTTGATCCCCAGGCGTCGCGGGGCAGGGGTTGCCCGTGCCCAATCCAAGGTCCGGACTCTCATACGCCCGCGGATCAAGTCGCAGCCGCATCACAGTCCTTCGGCCCGCAGCTTGGCCTCCACCATGGCCGCCATGTCGCGCGCCTGATCCTCGAGTTCCTGGAAGAGTTCCTCGTCGTCGTCGTCGCTGGCCCGGCGGGCGAGGAACAGCAGGTAGTTCGCCTCGTTCCGCCAGGCCTTGAGCCAGTCCGGCCGCGTCGACACGGGCCGGTGGAGGAGCCGCTCGAGATCGTCGAACGGGTCGCCGGAGGCAGGCATGCTCGTAGTCTTCCGGGGTGACCGGTCGTGCCCTGCCCTCAGGCGGCGCCGGATTCGTTCCCGGCGAGGGCCCGAGCCAGTGGGCAGCCCGACGACGCCGGGGCTCCCGACCGGTACCGCTGCAGGATCTCCTGCGACCGCCGGGCGAGCAACCGCCGGACCTCGCGTCGCCCCCCCTTCACCCGCGGGATCTTCATCGTGTCGTAGGCCGTGGTCTGGTGCCTCATCCAGGCGATCACGGCGGCCTCGGCCCGACGGTGGATGGGAATCCTGCGGGTCCTGGCCACGGTGCCGCTGCCGACCGGCGTGGCGTGCGCCGTCACGGCCCGGGCCAGGTCCGCGGCCAGGGGGGCATGGCGTTCGTGAAAGGCCAGGAAACCCAGGACAGCGGCCTGGAAATCCTCGACGTATTCCGCCTGGGCAGCGTCCCGCCGACGGGCCGCGGCTGCCCGACGGACGGCATGGGCCGGGGTGGACCGCTCGGCGGCCAGGTCGCTGGTGATCCGCTCGATGGTTTCGCGGGGCGCCCAGACACCCCTCGAGAAGAGCTTGCGGCCGACGGCTTCCGCGACGCTCCAGTGGTCCCCCGCGGCCTTGACCCGCCGGGTGAGGGCGGCGTCGCCGGGCGGGAGGAGCAGCCATCCCGCCGGCACGTCGCGGACGGCGCCGCTTCGCGTGCGGACCGTCGTCTCGGTCGGGCCGGGCAGGAACGTCTCGAGAGGCATACGGTTCGGTATCGGCAGGCCGCGGCCGGATCATTCACGGACCTCGCCCCGGGGGCTCCCGGCGCCGGCCCGGTGCGAGCCGTCTTCAGTCCGCGTCGACCGCGGCCTTGACGATCAGCTCCACCTTGCAGCCCCCGCCGAGCCCGACCCTCATCATCGCCCGCACCGGAGCGTGGCCCGCGGGAACCCAGGCATCCCACAGCTCGTTGAGCGACGCGGCGTCGCTGTCGTCGGTGATGAAGACGAGCACCTCGAGGAGCCGAGTGCGGTCGGCCCCGATGGCGGCGAGGGTCGCGTCGACCTGGGAGAGCACCTGGGCGATCTGGCCGCGGGCGTCGAGCGCCAGGTCCTCGGCGACCTCGACCCACCGCGCGACCCCGCGGTGAACGACGACGTCGGACCAGCGGGCGGACTGCCCGTACCGCCGAATCCCGTTCACGCCAGCCTCGCTCATGAAGTCTCGTCATCCCCGCCGACATCGGCCCTCCGCCCTCCGACCGCCTCCGGGGCGGAGGGTCGGAGGTCCTCGCGGTCGTCCGACAGGCTACCGCTCGAAGGCCCGGATGCCGAGGGTGGGTTCGCCGAGTCCTCGGCGGGCGGGACGACGCCCGGCAGTGATGCCGAGCCTCGCGAGCGACCGCGGCGCAGCCATGGCAGGGCCTCCGGCCGACATCCTTCGGCCCCGGCGCGGCGGGCCGAACGCCGGCTGCCGCGCAGCCCCGGACACTCAGTGTCCGTGGCGACCTGATACGGCTTCCTCTTGATCCTCGCGCGTATGAGAGCCCGAATCATGAATCGCGCGAGGGGTTGCCCGTGCCGGCGAGCCGGCGTTGCTGGCCGAGCAAAAACAGGATGGTGAAGCGAGGGCAGCATCGAGTGAGCGAAGGGCAGGATGCCCGGAGCGAACGTCCGGGCGAGACGGCACGGGCAACCCCGACCCGTACCGGCGAGCCGGCGTTGCTGGCCAAGCGAAAACACGACCAATCCGCCTGCGGATCAAGTGGGAGCCGTATGACGCATCCACCACCTGGGGACGACCCGCGCCATCCGCCATGACCGCTGCTTGCGAAACCCGGTGGCAGCCGCGACACTGGTCTCCGGTTTCGCCGCCCTGTTCCCCGCGGGCGGTACGTGGCCGACACCCACGCTTCCAGGCAGCGCAGTGGCCGACGTCCCGACGGCAGCCGAGCTTCGGACGATCGCCGGCCACTTCGCGATCGGCGGCCCCGTGACGACGGTCGAGCCCCTGGGCGGCGGCCACATCAACGACACGTTCCTGGTCGCGACGCACGGTCCGCGGCGGCACGTGCTCCAGCGGCTCAATGCGGAGGTCTTTCGCGACCCGGACGCCGTCATGGCGAACGTCGAACGGGTCTGCCGGCACGCCCGGGCGCGGCTGGAGGCCGAGGGACGCATCGACGCGGCGCGGCGGAGCCTCGTGCTCGTGCCGACCCAGGCGGGCCGCAGCTGGCACGTCGACACGGCCGGCAGTCGGTGGCGGTGCTGCCCTTTCATCGAGGGGGCGACGGCCCACGACGTCGTCCGGAACGAGCAGCAGGCTTTCGAGGCCGCCGCCGCCTTCGGCCGCTTCCAGGCCCTGCTCGTCGACCTGCCGGGGGGGCGGCTGGCCGAGACGATCCCGGGGTTCCACGACACGCCGCGGCGGTTCGCCGACTTTCGGGCGTCGCTGTCCCGCGCCCCGCGCGATCGCGTGGCGGCGGCGGGGCGTGAGATCGACTTCGCACTCGCCCGCGAGCGTGACGCCGCGATCGTCGTGGATGCCATCGCCAGCGGCGAGATTCCGGAACGCGTCTGCCACAACGACGCGAAGCTCCGCAACGTCCTCCTCGACGACGTGACCCAGGAGGGACTGTGCGTGATCGATCTCGACACGGTCATGCCCGGCTCGCCGCTCTACGACTTCGGCGACCTGGCGCGGACCTGCGCAGCGGCGGCCGCCGAGGACGAACGCGACCTCGACCGGATCCGCGTCCGCCCATCGATGGTCGCCGCCCTGACGGAGGGATTCTGCTCGACGGCGGGCGGCATCCTCACCCCCCGGGAGTGCGAATTGCTCCCGTTCGCCGCGCGGCTGATCACCCTCGAACAGGGCGTCCGGTTCCTCGCCGACTGGCTCGATGGCGACTCCTATTACCGCATTTCCCGGCCGCGGCACAACCTGGACCGCGCCCGCGCCCAGTTCCGGCTCGTGGAGTCGTTCGAGTCCGCGTTGTGGGCCTAGCCAAAATGTATACACTCTTCTGAATTCGTTGTTTCCCACGTCATGGAGGAATGGGCGATGATCCTCGACCGCCTCGCCAACGCCGATCTTTACGCCCCGCTGCACCCCCGCTTCGCCGCGGCCTTCCGCTTCCTCCGCGAGACCGATTTCACGAAACTCGCCGACGGCGAGCACGAGATCGACGGCCGCAACCTGTTCGTGGCCGTTGAGTCGGTCCAAGGCCGCGGCCGGGCGGGCTCGAAGCTCGAGGCGCACCGTCGCTACATCGACATCCAGGTGGCGGTGGCCGGCGCCGACGAGATCGGCCTCAAGCCGGTCGCCGCCTGCCGTGACGTCGAACTCGACTACGACGAGGGGCACGACTGCTCGCTGTTCCGCGACCGGCCCGAGAACTGGATCGCGCTGCCGGCTGGCTCGTTCGTGGTGTTCTTCCCCGACGACGGCCATGCCCCGCTGGCCACCGCCAACCCTGTCCGGAAGGCCGTCGTCAAGGTGCTCATCGATGGCTGAGCCGCTCGCCGCCGAGCATGCCTACGCGATGCAGGTGCTCGCGCGGGACCGCGAGCTCTTCGACCGCGAACTTCGGTCGTTCGTGCCGCCGGGGGCGTTCGACGCTCACGGCCATCTGTACGACGCGGCCTTCAATGTCGGCCCGGGCGGCGAGAAGTTCCTGCCCGCCGGGCACCGGGCGATCACGCGGGCGCTGTACGACGAGATGACGGGCGGCTGGATGGGCGACCGGCTGCCACGGGGCGGCCTGTTCTTCCCCTATCCCCACCGCGGCACGGACGTGATGGGGCAGAACCGCTGGATCGGCGACCAGGTGCGGCCCGACCCGCACTCGCGGGCGCTGCTCCTGCTCACGCCCGACTGCGATCCCGCCGCGCACGAGGCGCTGCTCGCCGATCCCGTGTACGTGGGCTTCAAGGTCTACCACTGCTTCGCCCACCGGCCCGACACGTTCTACGCCGACTGCGAAGAGTTCATGCCGGAGTGGATGTGGGAACTGGCCGACCAGCGCGGCCTCGCGATCATGCTCCACATGGTCAAGGAGCGGGCCCTGGCCGACGAGTCGAACCAGAAGTACATCCGCGACCACTGCCTCCGCTATCCCGGCGCGAAGCTCGTCCTCGCCCACTGTGGCCGCAGCTTCAACAACCGCGACACGCCCAACGGCATCGCCGCCCTCCGCGGGCTCGACAACGTGTGGTTCGACAACTCGTCGATCTGCGAGGCGGCGCCGCACGAGGCGATCCTGCGGACGTTCGGCCCCACGCGGCTCATGTTCGCGCTCGATCATCCGATCAGCTCGATGCGGGCCCGCTGCGTCACGATTGGCGACGGCTTCGCCTGGACCAACGAGATCGAGCCCCACTGGGACCGCTCG
>JBIIUP010000195.1:0-5922 GCA_044339885.1 Pirellulales bacterium
CCGCACCCACATCTCCCAGTCGAGCGCCTGGCAGAGGTCGGGCCGATAGCCCCCGATGGCCTCGTAGGTGCTCCGCGCCACGACCGCCGCCGGGGTCTGGACCCGCTGCCGTTCGGCGATCGTCGCCAGCCAGTCGTCGATCACGCCCGGAAACCACCGCAGTCGCGAATTCACCTTCAGCAACCGGCCGGCGCCGTCGATGATCCGGCTGCGGCAGAAGGCCATGCCGATTTCGGAAGCCGCCGCGAAGCCCCGCGTGATCCGGGAGTAGAACCCGGGCAGCACGCAGTCATCCTGGTGCAGGATGTGCACGAGGTGGCCGCGGGCCAGGTCGATGGCCCGGTTCCAGTTGCCGGCGAGTCCCAGCCGCCCGCGATGGAGCACGACCTCCACGCGACCGCGTGGGTCGGCCGTCCGCACGAGGTCCTCGACCAGGCCGGCCCGCGAGCCGTCATCCACGACGGTGATCTGCATGGCATCCGGCCCCGGTGCCTGGGCGAGCACGGCGGCGAGGGCCTGGAGCAGCCGCTCGTCCGGCTCGTACGTCGGCAGCATCACCGAGATTCGCGGCCGCTCGCGGCCGCCCACGAGCGGAGCGATCGGCGGAGGCGGAGGCGGATGCGGTGGTCCGGCGACGGGCCGTGACATGCGGCGAATTCCTGGTCGCCCCCTGGGCACTCTGGGGGGGGGAGACAAGTAGCATGTCGTCGGCCGCGGCGATAGGCCGAACGAGCCCGGAAAACGGCCGTGGATGCCCGGGATTCCGGCGGCGTCGGGACCTCGAAAGATCCCGATCCCGAACCCGATTCCCCAGCCCATGAAGCCCATCTCGGCACCGGTGCGGACGATCGCGAAGGGAGCCTGGCCCGGGCCCTGGTTGCGGTAGGGGGAGAACGATGCCCGGGCCGCGGCCATGCCCGCGGCGGCCCGCCCTGCGGCCGGAACTCGACCGTGCGGCAGGCAGTTCGCCGCCCGGAACTCCGCTCGCCGCGAAGAAATCCTCCTCGCGCCGGCAGGGGCGGGAAGACCCGCCGCTCGGTTCCGGCACCGCCGGCGGAAAACGTCCCCCCGGACGTCGGCCGGCCGTTTGCTAAGGTGGCGGTCATGTCCGACCACGTCGCCACGCTCGCCGATCTCGTCCGCCGCCCGAGCGTCAACCCCATGGGCCGCGATGTCGCCGGCCCCGAATACCTCGAGGGCCGGATCGGCGAGTATCTCGTGCAGCGGTTCTCCGCGGCCGGCATCCCCTGGGCCCGGCAGCCCGTGGCCCCGGGCCGCGACAACGTGGTCGCGCGGCTGGAGGCGACGCGGCCCGGAGGCCCGGTGCTGCTCTGGGACGTCCACCAGGACACGGTGCCGGCCGAGGGCATGACCGTCGAGCCGTTCACGCCGCTGGTCCGGGACGGTCGCCTGTACGGTCGCGGTGCGTGCGACGTGAAGGGGGGCATGGCGGCGATGCTCACCGCCCTCGATCGCTTGCGGGACGCCCAGCGCGAGGCCACCGTGATCTTCGCCGCCACCGTCAACGAGGAGTTCGGGTTCACCGGGGCCAAGGCGCTGGCGCGGCTCTGGACGGGCGGCCCCGGCGACGTGACGGACGGTGCGGCGCGGGCGCTGGTGGGCGGCCGGCCGGACGTGGCCATCGTGGCCGAGCCGACCGGGCTCGACCTGGTCGTGCAGCACAAGGGGGCGGTGCGTTGGCGGGTGCTCGTGCACGGCCGGGCGTGCCACAGCGCGTTCCCCGAACAGGGCGAGAACGCGATCTACGCCGCCGGCCGGGTGATCGCCGCCATCGAGCGGCTCGCCGGCGACCTGGCGATGCGGCACACCGACCACCCCTGCGGTCCTCCGACGCTCAATCTGGGAACGATCCGCGGCGGCGCGGGCGTGAACCTCGTGCCCGATGCGGTCGTGCTCGAGGTGGAGCGTCGGCTGGTGCCGGGCGAGCCGGTGGACGCCGCGCGGGACGAGGTGATCACGCGGATCGCCGCGGCCTGCGGGTCGGCCCGGGTCGAGCACCAGGAGCCGTTCCTCGCCAGCCCCGGCCTGCCCGACGATGCCGGCTCCCCCGGAGCGGCGGCCTGGATCGCCCGGCTCGAGACCGAGGCGGGCCGCCGGGGCGGGGGCCGCCGCGTCGCGGCGCGGTATGGCACGGACGCCAGCGTGCTGGCCGCCGCGGGAGTGCCCGCGGTCGTCTTCGGCCCCGGCTCCATCGCGCAGGCCCACACCGCGGACGAGTGGATCGACCTGAACCAGGTCGACGCCGCGGCCGACATCCTCCGCTGCACCGTGGCGGCCGTCTCCGGCTGATCCCGCCGACCTGCCGCGGGTGGGAAGAGCGACCGGCCGCTGGTACAACATCGCCGGTCCCGGGTCCATCCCGCGGGCGATCGGTCTCTTTCTCTCGGCAGGAGCAGGCGGGCGCATGGCGGGCAGGATCACGGTCAAAGGGCCGGTCGTCGACCTCGACGGCGACGAGATGACACGGATCATCTGGCAGTTCATCAAGGACCAGCTCATCCTGCCCTACCTCGACGTCGAACTGCGGTACTACGACCTGTCGATCCAGAACCGCGACGCCACCGCCGACCAGGTGACCGTCGACGCGGCCCACGCCATCCGGGAGTGCGGCGTGGGCGTGAAGTGCGCCACCATCACGCCCGACGAGGCCCGGGTCCGGGAGTTCGGCCTGAAGAGCATGTGGAAGAGCCCCAACGGCACCATCCGCAACATCCTCGGCGGCGTGATCTTCCGCGAGCCGATCATCATCGGGAACATCCCGCGCCTCGTGCCCGGCTGGACGAAGCCGATCGTGGTGGGCCGCCACGCGTTCGGCGACCAGTACCGGGCGACCGACGTGAGGATCCCCGGCAAGGGCACGCTCACGCTCACGTTCACGCCGGCCGACGGCTCGAAGCCGATGGAGATGCAGGTCTACGAATTCCCTTCGTCCGGCGTCGCGATGGCCATGTACAACCTCGACGACTCGATCCGCGACTTCGCGCGGGCGAGCTTCCGGTACGGCCTGGCCCGCGGCTACCCGGTCTACCTCTCGACCAAGAACACGATCCTCAAGGCCTACGACGGCCGGTTCAAGGACATCTTCCAGGAGATCTTCGACGCCGAGTTCAAGGCGGAATTCGCCTCCCGGGGCATCACCTACGAGCATCGGCTGATCGACGACATGGTGGCCAGTGCCATGAAGTGGGAGGGGGGATACGTCTGGGCCTGCAAGAATTACGACGGCGACGTGCAGAGCGACGTCGTGGCGCAGGGCTTCGGTTCCCTCGGGCTCATGACGAGTGTGCTCATGACGCCCGACGGCAAGACGGTCGAGGCCGAGGCGGCCCACGGCACGGTGACCCGCCACTACCGGCAGCACCAGCAGGGCAAGCCCACGAGCACCAATCCCATCGCCTCGATCTTCGCCTGGACCCGGGGCCTGGCCCATCGCGGCAAGCTCGACGGCACGCCGGAGGTGACCCGGTTCGCCGAGACGCTCGAGCGGGTGTGCCTGGAGACCGTCGAGGCGGGGGCGATGACGAAGGACCTCGCGGTGCTGGTGGGCCCGTCCCAGCCGCACCTCACGACGCAGGAATTCCTGGCGGCGATCGACTCGGGGCTCCGGCGACGGATGGCCGGCTGAGTCGGTCTCCCGCGCCCGGCACTGGAGAGCAGACACATGGATCCGATCACGACCTCACGCAGGGGCATCATCCTCGCCGGGGGCTCGGGCACGCGGCTGCATCCCGCGACACTCGCCGTGTCGAAGCAGCTCCTGCCGGTCTACGACAAGCCGATGATCTACTACCCGCTGGCGGTGCTCATGCTCGCGGGCGTCCGGGAGGTCCTCGTGATCTCGACGCCCCAGGACACACCGCGGTTCCGCGACCTGCTCGGCGACGGCGCGCGGTGGGGCATGGGGCTCTCCTACGCCGTGCAGCCGCAGCCCGAGGGACTCGCGCAGGCCTTTCTCATCGGCGCCGACTTCGTGGCCGGCCGGCCCTCGGTGCTCGTGCTCGGCGACAACATCTTCTACGGCCACGGCCTCGTGGCCCGGCTCGCCACGGCGCAGGCCCGGACCCGGGGGGCGAGCGTGTTCGCCTATCCGGTGGCCGACCCGGAGCGGTACGGCGTCGTGGAGTTCGACCGTGCGGGGCGGGCCGTCAGCATCGAGGAGAAGCCGCGTCAGCCGCGGAGCCGCTATGCCGTGACGGGGCTCTACTTCTACGACGAGCGGGTGGTCGAGGTCGCCCGGGCCGTGAAGCCGTCGCACCGTGGCGAACTGGAGATCACCGACGTCAACCGCGCCTATCTGGAGCGGGGGGACTTGACCGTGGAGATGCTCGGCCGCGGCGATGCCTGGCTCGACACCGGCACGCACGACAGCCTCATCGAGGCGGGCCAGTTCATCCAGTCGCTCGAGAAGCGGCAGGGGCTGAAGATCTGCTGTCCGGAGGAGATCGCCTGGCGGAACGGCTGGATCGACGATGCGCAGCTGGCCGCCCTTGCCGAGCCGTTCCGCAAGAGCGGCTACGGCGAATACCTGCTGTCGATCATGAAGGATGGAGTCCTGTCATGAACGTGGTCCCGACCGCCGTCGAGGGTGTGCTCATCCTGGAGCCGCGGGTCTTCGGTGACGAGCGGGGCTTCTTCCTCGAGAGCTTCAACCAGCGAGCCTTCGAGGCGGCGGTCGGCGGGCCGGTGGCCTTCGTGCAGGACAACCACAGCCGCAGCGGCCGCGGCGTGCTCCGCGGGCTGCACTACCAGCTCGTGCGGCCGCAGGGAAAGCTCGTCCGCGTCGTGAACGGGACCGTCCTCGACGTGGCGGTCGACATCCGCCGCGGATCGCCGACGTTCGGCCGCTGGGTGGGCGTGGAGCTGTCGGCCGAGAACAAACGGCAGCTCTGGGTGCCGCCCGGCCTGGCGCACGGCTTCGTGGTGCGGAGCGAGTCGGCCGACTTCCTCTACAAGACCACCGACTACTGGTTTCCGGAGCACGAGCGGTGCATCCGCTGGGACGACCCGACGCTCGCCATCGACTGGGGGCTCGACGAACCGCCGCTGGTGTCGGAGAAGGACGCCCGCGGCGGCACCTTCCCGCCGCCGGACGAGCCGCCGCCGGCGTGACGCCCGGAGCCGCCGCCGGTTAAGGAAACCGGATGCGGCGGCCGGCGCGCAGGGCCCGGCTCTCGTAGAGCGTGCCCCGCCAGAGGACGCCGCCGCGCCGCCAGCCGAGCCAGCCGGACCGCACGGTGAGCACGAGGCTCACCAGCGCAGCCACCGGTGAGAGGAGGATGGGCCCGATGCGGGGCTGACCAGGCGTGCGGCGCTGGACGACGGCCACGATCGCGACAGCGACGAGCATCACGACGCCGGCCAGCCACAGCCCCGGCGGGAGTCCGGGCACGCCCGGTGATGCGAGCATCACGAACGGCGCCCATTCGAGGGCCGTGACCACGATCCCGGCGGCCACCATCCGCGCGAGGCTGCAGCGGCCGACCGAGGCATAGGCCTTCTCGAGGCCCCGGGCCATCTCGCCGAGGTTCCGATACCAGTAGAGGCCGACCAGCCCGGCGCCGCTCACGAGGCAGCATCTCGCGCCGGAACGCTTGAGGAGCAGCCCCAGGCCCATGTCGTCGCCCACCTCGAGCCGCAGCCACTCGAAGCCCTCGGACCGCTCGAGAGCCTCGCGGCGGACGAGATTGAAGGCCCCGATGCCGATGAACGCCGGGCTCGCGGAATCCTCGATCGCCCAGCAGCGGGTGACCACGGGAAACGTCCGCAGAAACATGGCCGTCACGGCATCGACGACGGGGGCCGAGGGCCAGATGTCCGGGATCGCCGCCACGTGGTCAACGCCGCGCTGGACGGCGAAGGCCACCGCCCGGCGGAGCGTGCCCGGGGCGAAGTGGACGTCGG
>JBIIUP010000196.1:0-5827 GCA_044339885.1 Pirellulales bacterium
GCGGATGTCGGCGGCGCCGTGATAGGTGATGTACACGGTGACCGTGGAGTACCAGGCCACCGCGAGCATCGTCAGCAGCCACCAGAAGGTGACGATCGCGTTCACGGGGTTCGTCCTCCGGTCGTGAACAGAGGCTTGAGGAGCGATCCGATCACCATCGCCGCGGCGGCGCCGACGTAGGCGGCGATACCGGAGGCGTAGGGGCCGACGTCCAGGGCGAGCTGTCTCGTGGCCGGCACGTCCTTGAGCACGAGGAAGCCCAGCGGGATGGCCGCGCCGGCCACGATCGTGGCCATCGCTCCCCAGTCGTTGGCCCGCTTCCAGTAGCAGCAGGCGATAAGGAGCGTCGCCACGCTCGAGAGGTAGATCGTGCCGGTGATGGCGAGGTAGTCCCACATGCTCCCCTCGAGCGGATACCAGAGCCCGTAGAGCAGCAGAAACAGGCCGATGACGGCGACGATGATCCGGTTGACGAGCAGGCCGCGGCGTTCCGACCAGCGGCCCCGGTGGAAGGGGGCGAGCAGGTCGTTGTAGATGACGCTTCCCCAGGTGAGCATGTAGGAGGAGTCGGTCGACATGTCGGCCGCCAGCATGGCCGCGATCAGCAGCCCCATGAGCCCCACCGGCAGGAACTGGGCGAGGAACGTGGGCATGGCATGCAGCGGGTTCTCCGGGGCCGAGCCGGCGCCGGCGAAAAAGCCCAGCGCCGCGATGCCCCAGATGCCCGGCAGCAGGAACCGGCAGACGAAGAAGAAGCTCGTGCGGGTGTAGATCTTCTGCCCTGTCGCCACGTCCTTGGCGGCGAGGACGCGGGCGATGTTGGTCTGCCAGGTGAGCGTCGCGGCGGTCTGCACGAGCAGCTGGAAGAGGACGTAGGGCCAGCCCAGCTCGGCGTTCAAGAACGGGTTGAAGCCGCCGGGGCCGTGCCGCTCCGCCACCGTGGTCGCGATGCGGTCCCAGCCGATGTTCATGAGGATCAGGATCGTGACGGCGATGAGCCCGACGCTCATCACGACGAACTGGAGGAAGTCGGTGACGAGCACGCTGAGCATGCCCCCGAGGATCGTGTAGGTGGCCACCATCACCAGCAGGGCCGTCATCATCCACTCCAGCGGAAACCGCTCTCCCCCCATGCCGCTGACGAGGAGCAGGAACTCTCCTCCGACGCGGAGGAACACGCCCATGTTGAGCAGCCCGCCGAGCACGATCACGAGCCCCGTGGCCCAGCGGACCCGCGGGCCGAACTGCCGCTCGAGCAATTCGGGGACCGTGAGCACGCCCGCCGCGCGGAGCGGCCGGATGCAGAAGCCCGTCAGGCCGATGACGAGCATCGCCACCGCCTGGCAGATCCCCGGCGTCGCGCCGGCGAAGCCGTAGCGGTAGCCCGCCTCGGCGGTGTACATGCAGGTCACGATGCCGAACTCGGTGGCCGCCAGCGACGCGATCCCGAGGAACACGTCCATCTCGCGGCCGGCGACGAGGAAGTCCTCCACCCGGCCGACGTACCGGCGGACCCAGATGCCCGCCGCCATGGTGACGAGCAGGTACAGCCCGATGATCGAGCCGTCGATGAGCGGCGAGAAGTGCGTCATGCAGCGGTGGCGCGATGCCGACGGTCCCGGGAGTCGGGAACCGGCGGTTCCCGTGGGGCGAAAGTCTATGCGATCGGGGCGACTTCCGGGGGCGGGACGCCACGTGATTCTTTCGCGTTTGCCACGACCGTTTTCACTTGCTGGACGGCTCGCGCCCGGATCGGAAGTCGCTGCCGCGGCGCGCGTTGAAGCCGGATCGCACCGTGGTATCCTCCGCCCTCCCATCCAGCCCTCGAGGAGCGAGAGCCATCGTGTCCCGACCCCTGAGCCGCATCGCGCCCGACTGGTGGGACTACACCACGCTGGACGCCGACCTCATCCACGAGGCGGCGGCACTCACCGCGGCCGACATCGCCCGGCTGTCGCGTCCGGGCTTCCGGGTCGTGATGTACGACTCCCTCGAGGAGTTCTATCTGGCCGAAGCCCTGGAATACGTCGACGCCTGGAAGCAGGCCACGGCGGACGATCCGGTCGGGATCTGCGGGCCCATCGGCCCCACCGAGCAGCTCCCGCTCGTGGCCCGGCTCGTCAACGACATCGGCCTCGATCTCCGGCACGCCCACTTCTGGGGCATGGACGAGTGGTGCGAGCGCGGCCGCGAGGTTCCGGCGAACCATCCGCTCTCCTTCGAGCGGGCCGACCGCGAACTCTGTTTCGACCGGATCCGGCCGGAGCTGCGGATGCCGGAGGCCAATCTGCATTTTCCCAAGGCCGACGTGGCCGCGTACGTCGCCAGCTGGGAGTCGGCCCGCTGCGCCGTCATGCAGGGCGGCCAGGGGGAGATCAAGCATTGGGCCTTCAACGACCCGCCCCGCCGCGGCGGCCCGCACGCGGACGCGCCGCCGACACCGGCCGAATACCGGGCGCTGGGCACCCGCGTGGTCGATCTCCATCCGGTGACGATCGTGCAGAACGCGCGGACCAGCGGCGGCGGCAATCTGGCGATCGTGCCGGTGCAGGCGATCACGGTGGGCCCTCGGGAGACCTGGCGGGCGGAGAAGGTGTCGATCTGGCACGCCGGAACACACGACAACCCGTTCGGCCAGCGGCTGACCGCCCTCATGATCTCCAAGGGCATCGCCGACACCAGCGTGCCGATGTCGCTGCTCGCCGACCATCCCCAGGTGCAGTTCAACTATTACCGGGGCGGCATCGGCAGCTGCGCCGTGACCATGCACTGACGCTCCCGGATGCGTCGGAGGCGGGCCGCAGCCCGCCGGCCTTGGGCCGGGAGATGCCGACGGTCCCAACGCGGTCAGGGGGCTGCAGGCTCGGCCCGGAACCGCGCGAAGCTCGGCGGCCCGGTCGTGCCGTCTCGCCGCGCGACCCGCACCTGGACCTCGTGGTCGCCGGGGCTCGCCTCGACGGCGAACTTCCGGGGCCCCCAGCCGAGGCGGCGGCCGGAGGGATCGGGCAGATTGGCCGGCGGCAACGGCTCCCAGTCGCCGCCGTCGATGCGCACCTCGAACCGCTCGAATTCCCGGTCACCCGTCCAGAGCCCGACGTAGATCCGGTTCTTCGGGCCGGGGCAGAGCTCCAGTCGCACGCGGTCGGTCGGATGCCAGGAGACCACGGCCGGATCGGACGTGCGCCATGCCGAGAGTCGCTCGCGGCGGACGAACCAGACGGCGTGGTCGCCCCGCTCCCAGGGGACCGTGTCCGCGTCGTCCCACTCGACCGTGTGCCAGCGGCGGTCGAAGGTGTTCTCCATGTCCACGAACCGCGGCGTGTTCGTGACGACGTCGCACCGGGTGAGCCAGCGGAGGAAGTGGTAGCCGTAGGCCGGGCTCTTTCCATCGCGCGGCGGATGGGAGCGGTCGGGGTGCACCTCGACGACGCGGTCGAGCGTGCCGGAGGCGAGGTGCCGGTGCATCTCCAGGGCGCTCTGCGGCACCCCGTCGACGGTGTAGTAGACGTCGTAGTCTTCGAGCGGGGTGGCGTCGACGACGGCCCACTTGCCGTGCTCGGCGAGATAGACCTCCGTGGTGAAGTGGCTGCACGGATTCGACGGGTGGCCGGTCTCGATGAACCGTGCCGGCAGGCCGAGCGACCAGCAGGCCTGCTGGAAGACCATGGCCGCCTGGCCGCACCAGACGACCTGGCCCCGCCGGGCCCGCTCCAGGAGTGCCAGCCCGCTCCAGTCGCCGAACACCTCGTCCTGCGGCGTGCCGAAGGTGAGCGCGCCGGCCACCCAGGCCTTGAGCTTCACCGCCCGCTCCAGGTCGTTGGCCGCCCCGGCCACGACGCGGTCGAGGTCGTAGTCGCGCCGCAGCGCCATGAGCTTCGGATGAAGCCGCGAGTCGAACGTGAAGTATTCGACCCAGGGAGAGACGTCGGCGTGGTCGTAGGCCAGCATCACGATCCGCGGCCCGGCGGTCGCGGCGAGCGGATCGGGGCCGCGAGGCGTGGGCCCCTGCGGGTCCGCGGCCGACACGGCCGCTCCGATGAACGCGGCGCACAGAGCCGTGATCGAGCGGCCGCGAAAATCCGTCATGAGGTCGCCTTGTCGTCGGGGGCGGAATCGCGGAGCACGCTGTCCCGCTCGAGCCTGCGGTAGCGGGCGGGAGTGGTGCCGAACTTGCGGCGGAAGATCGTCGTCATGTAGGCCACGGAGTGGAAGCCGCTGCGGGCGGCGACGATCTTCAGGGGCAGGTCGCTCGACCGGACGAGCCGCCGGGCTTCCGCGAGCCGCACCCGCACGACCTCGTCGTGAATGGAGTGGCCGACGACTTCCCGGAACCGCTTCTCCAGCTTCCACCGCGGCAACCCGGCGGCGTCCACCATCTCCTGCGTGGTGAGCCCGCTGCAGCCGCGATCGCGGACGATCTGCATGATGCGGGCGACGGCCGGATCGACGATCGCCAGCGTGTCCGTGGATGCCCGGGCGACGATCCCGGCCGGGGGGATCGCAATCCGCGGCGGGACGGCGGGCTGCTGGCCGGGGCCGGCGAATCGCCGGGGGCAGAGCATCATGTCGAGCAGCTTCGCCGCCTCGTAGCCGATCGGCCGCGCCGCCTGCTCGATGCTCGTCAGCGGCGGCGCGGCGAGCTCGCATTCCAGTTCGTCGTTGTCGACGCCGATCACCGACACGTCGTAGGGGACTCGCAGCCGCATGGTGCGGCAGGCCGTGAGCACCTGCCGGCCGTGGAGATCGCTGGAGGCCATGATGCCCACCGGCTTCGGGAGGCCGGCGATCCACTCCTGCAGCTGCCGTGCCGCCTGGTCGGCGTCGGCCGGTGGCTCCGGGGCGTGGAGCCGGGCACAGGGATGGCCGGCGGCGGCCGCGCAGGCCAGGAAGGCGTCGCCGCGCCTCACCGCCCACCGCGTGGCCGGGGTCGGTGCGGCGCCGTAATAGCCGAAGTTCGTCAGCCCGCGCTCGCGAAGATGGTCGAACGCCATGGCGGCCACCCGCTCGTCGTCTGTGTCGACGAGCGGAATACCGGCCGCTTCGCCCACTCCGGAAGTGCCCACCTCGACCACCGGAACCCCGCTGGCGGCCACGGCCGCGGCGATCTCCGGGTCGTGCAGTGACGCGATGATGCCGTGTCCCCGCCAGCGGCGGACCGCGCTGGGCATCGAGGGGGAGTGCGGCTCGACGTGGAACTGCCAGTCACCGACCTCGCGCGCGTAGTGGGCGGCACCCGCGACGATCTCGCGGAAAAAGGTCTCGGTGATGTCGAGGAACGCCGCGACGAAGAACTTCGGCGGCTCGCCCGTCCTGCTCGACTCGCTCCTGCCGTCCATATCGGGGCGTTGTACCGCTGCCGCGGGAGCCCGTCAAAATGCGACGGCGTTTTCGGCGCCGCTGCGTCTTTGGAAAGGCGCCGCCCGAAAAGGGAAAAACGGCCGGCCTTTGGCGGCTCGTGCGGGAGCACCGGGTATGTTTTGTCTCGGCCCCGCATCCCGCAGGCTCGTGCGGTGCGCGGTCGGCGGCTGGCCCGCCGACGATCAGCTTCACCCGAGGCGATTCCCCAATGACGATCCGCTCGACGCCGGCCCCCGATCGAGCACGGCTCGCCGTAGCGATCCTCGTCGGCTGCGGGTGCGTCGCGGTCGCCGGAGCCGCCAGGCCGGCCGCGCCGCCGCCGTTCGCACCACTGCCCGAGGACGAGGCGGCCGCGTGCGCCGCCGCGTTCGGCGGCGTTGCGACCGAGTGGGAGGTCGCCGTGCGACGGCGCGGCGGCAAGCAGGGCCCCACGGTCGCGATGCGAGGGACGGACGACGCGTTGCACCGT
>JBIIUP010000030.1:0-19437 GCA_044339885.1 Pirellulales bacterium
CGCTCGCCCAGGAGTTCGACCGCCTGCTGCGGGCGGGCGAGCACCGGGTGGCGCTCGACCTGACCGACGTCGCCTTCATGAGCTCCGCCGGACTGGGCGCGATCGTGGCCGCCGCCCGCCGGTTCGCCGCGATCGGCGGTCGGCTGGAGGTCGTGGCCGCCAGCGAGCCGGTCCGGGCCATCCTGCGGCTGACGCGCGTCGACACGCTCGTCGGTCCGAGCGCCGGCGGTGCGGGCGGTCGACCGGCGACCGCGACGAGGGCCGCTCCCGCGGCGCCCGAGGCCGACCGGACGGTGGCGGGCGTCCGCTTCACGGCGCTGCGGTCGCCGCAGGGTCCGCCGCTGGCCGCGCGGTGCGTGACGGGCGGATTCGCCGGCGCAGGGTCGGCCGCGACGGTCCTTTCGGTCTCGCCGCAGTCTTTCGCCCTCGGACTCGGCACGCCCGATGGGGACCATCCGCAGCCGGCTGCGGTCACAGGTGAGCTCGTCGTGGCGGCGGGCGCCGCGTTCCACCGGCCGCCGGCCGTCGACCCGCGGATCGACTATGTCATTCCGGTCGCCGGCTCATCGCCACCGGCCGCGGTCGTCAGCGGACTCGCCTGGGAGGGGGAGCCGTCGGGCAAGGCGGCGTTCACCGCCGCCGGCGACGCGGCGGCGGTCGCCGTCGACGACCTCGCCCTCGCGCTGCTCGGGATCGCCGGCGGCGGGCCGCTCGGTTTCGTCGCCGTGGGGGAGATCCACGGCCTCGTTGGCGCCGAGCTCGTGCGGCCGCTCGTCGAGGCCACCGCCGGCGACGAGCCGCTCGGCGGCGGCGGCGCGGCGACCGCCCGCTGGCTGTCGTTCTCGCGGGAGCCCGTCCATGCCGGACGGACGGCCGTCGTCGTCGGCGTGGTGGCCGCGGCGCGGCCGGTCGATCCGGCGTGCGCCGCCGGACTGCGGCCGCTGCGGGCCGGGGAACCAGCCGGACCGCAGGGCCACCTGCACGCGGTGATCTTTCCCTTCCGGCCGATTCCGCGGGAGCCGGGGCGGGTCGCGGATCTCGTCGCGACGCTCGCGGCGACGCCCCCTCTGGCGGTGATGCACCTGCTGGCCGACCCGCTGCCCATCCTCGGCAGCGGGCGTTCGGAACTCGTCCGCGGCTGCGTCTGGTTCGCGCCGTTGGCCTTTCCCGCGGAGCAGACGGCATGAGCACGCTCCTCGCCACGTGGATCTTCGGGGCCGCGCTGGGGCTGACGGCCCTCGGGGTCTTCGTCAGTTACCGCCTGTTCTCGTTCCCGGACGTGACGACGGACGGCTCGTTCACGCTGGGCGCCGCCGTCGCTGCCGTGCTCATCGTCGCGGGCGTGCATCCGGCCTGGGCGACGCTCGCGGCCGTGGCGGCCGGCGCGTGCGCCGGCGCGGTCACCGGGCTCGTTCACGCCCTGCTCGGCGTGCCGCCGCTCCTGGCGGGCATCCTCGTGACGACGGCGTTGGCCAGCGTGAACCTCGTGACGATGGGCCGCAGCAACATCCCGCTCACGGAGAGCCCCACGCTCCTGGCCGCGGCGGAGCGGGGCCTGGAACCGCTCCTGCGTCGGGTCGGGTTTTCGGCCGGTGACGCGGGGGAGGCGGCGATCCTCGCGTTCGTCCTGGCCGTCGTCGCGGTCGTCGTCACGGGATTGTTCATCTTCTTCCGCACGAACGCCGGGACCGCCATGCGGGCGGGGGGCGACACGGCGACGATGGCCCGGGCGCTCGGCCGCGACACCGGACTGCTCGTGATCGCGGGCCTCGCCATCGCCAACGCGCTCGTCGCCGGCTCGGGCGCCCTGGTCGCGCAGTACCAGCGGTTCGCCGACGTGCAGATGGGCATCGGGATGGTCGTCTGGGGCATGGCGAGCGTGTTCCTCGGCTCGGCCCTCGCCGGCAGCACCGGCCTCGGCGGCGCGCTCGTCGCGACCGTGGCGGGGAGCGTGTCGTTCCGGCTGCTGGTGGCCGCGGCCCTGCGGGCCGGCCTGCATCCGGACTGGCTGAAGCTGGCGACGGCCGTGGTGGTGCTCGTGGCGCTGGTGGTGCCTGGGCTGGTCGCATCGCCGCTGCTGCGGCCGCGGGCCCGGGCCGGCGGCGGACGCTGAAGGGGGTGCCATGCTCGAGATCGACGAGGCCGTCGTGCAGTTCGCCAGCCCGGGTGGCCCCGTCGTCCGCGCGGTCGACGGCATCACGCTGGCGGTCCCGACGGGCCAGTTCGTCGTGGTCGTGGGGACCAACGGCTCCGGCAAGAGCACGCTGCTGGCCGCCGTGGCCGGCACGGTGCGGCTCGACTCCGGGGCGATCCGCGTCGCCGGCCGCGACGTGACCGGCTGGGCCGAGCACCGCCGCGCCGCCCTCGTGGGCCGGGTGTTCCAGGATCCCCGCGCGGGCACGGCCGGGAGCCTCAGCGTGCTGGAGAACATCGCGGTGGCGGCTCACCGCGGCCGGCGGGTCGGCCTGGGCTGGGCGACGACGCGGCGGTTGCGGGAGGAGGCGTCCCGGCGGCTCTCGGCCATCGTGCCCGGCCTGGAGGGGCGGCTCGACCAGCCGATCGGCTCGCTGTCGGGCGGCCAGCGGCAGATCGTCACGCTGCTCATGGCGACGTGGAACCATCCCGAGCTCCTGCTCCTCGACGAGCACACCGCGGCGCTCGACCCCGGCGCGGCGGACCGCGTCGTGCAGGCCACCGCGCGGATCATCCGCGACAGCCGCCTCACGGCCCTCATGGTGACGCACTCGCTCGCTCAGGCGGCGAACCTCGGAGATCGGCTCGTGCTCGTGCACCGCGGCCGGATCGCCCTCGACGTCGCGGGGCCGGCCAAGGACCGCCTGGCCGCGGCCGACATCGCCTCCCGGTTCGACGCCCTACGGCGGGCCGACCAACTCGACGACCAGGCGGCGCGAACCCTCGCCGAGCTCTATGTCTGAACGCATCACGCTGGCGACGCTCCTCCGCCGCACCGCACCGGCGGTGATCCTGCTCGGCGGCGGCTCGATCCTCCTCCTGGTCACCGATCGCGCCGGGGTCGGGCGGACGGTGCCCGCGATCGGCGTGCTCCAGCAGACGAGCAGCAGCGTGCTGGAGGACGCCGTCCGCGGCATGCTCGACGGCCTCGCGGAACGCGGCTGGGTCGATGGCAGGACCTGCACCATCCGGCGGTTCAACGCCGAGGGGGACGTCGTCCAGTCCAATGCCATCGCCCGCGAGATCGCCGGCGGGCCCTTCGACCTGGCGCTCACCTCGAGCACGCCGTCGCTCCAGGCGCTGGCGACCGCCAACCGCTCGGGTCGGCTGCGGCACGTGTTCGCGGCGGTGGCCGATCCCTACTCCGCGGGCGTGGGGCTGCAGCGCGGCAGTCCCCTCGTCCACCCGCCGCACCTGGTGGGCTACGGCAGCCTCGCGCCGGTGGACTTCACGTTCGGCTTGGCCCGGCGGATGAATCCCCGGCTCCGCCGCGTGGGCGCGGCCCACAACCCCGGCGAGTCGAACTCGCGGCGGTTCATGGAGCTGGCCCGGGCGAGCTGCGCCCGGCGCGGCATCGAGCTGCTGGAGAGTCCCGTGGAGAACTCGGCGGGTGTGGTCGAGGCGGTGAAGGCCACGATCGCCCGCGGGGCCGAGGCCGTGTTCGTGCCGGGCGACACGACGGTCGTGATCGCGATCGACGCGGTGATCGCGGCGGCGGTGAAGGCGGGCGTGCCGGTATTCTCGGTGAACCCCGGCCGGCCGGACCGCGGCACGCTCTTCGACGTGGGCTTCGACTTCCACCAGGTCGGGCTGGCGGCCGGCCGGCTGGCGGCCGACCTGCTCGACGGGGAGGACCCGGCCACCGTCCCGATCCGGGAGACGACCGACGTGATCCCGCCGCGGCTGGTGGTGAACCTCGTCGCCCCCGGCGTGGACGGGACCCGCTGGCGGATCCCGGAGGAGCTGGTGTCCCAGGCGGCGACGGTCGTCGACGCCACGGGCGTCCACGAGCGGCCCGAGGCGGTGCTCGCCGGGCCGTTCACCGAGCCGGACGAGCCGCGGTAGGCGGCCGGCCGCGGCGTGCTGCCAAAACGGCACACGGCCGGGAGTCTCCGCGACCACGGGCCGTCGGCGGCGGCGTTTTCCGCCGAAAAACAGGGCCGGTTCCCGAAAACGGGCCTGCGCGGCACGCGGCTTGCTTCCCCTGAGGGCGTCCGCAGGTCGGCCTGCCAAACCAGCCTTCCCGTCCGGACCGGTTCGCCGGCCCCGGCGCGGCGACGTGCCCGCAATCCGAAGACGGTCCCGCAATCCGAAGGAGTTTCCAGCCGTGGCAAAACAGATGGTGTTCGACGATGAGGCTCGCCAGTCGCTGCTCGCCGGCGTCTCGAAGCTCGCCCGCGCGGTGAAGAGCACCCTCGGTCCCCGCGGCCGCAACGCCGTGCTCGACAAGGGCTGGGGCTCGCCGAAGGTCACCAAGGACGGCGTCACGGTCGCCGAGGAGATCGATCTCGAGGATCCCTACGAAAACCTCGGCGCCCAGCTCGTGAAGGAGGCGGCCAGCAAGACCAACGACGTCGCCGGCGACGGCACCACGACGGCCACCGTCCTCGCCGAGGCCATCTTTCGAGAGGGCATCAAGATGATCGCGGCCGGGGCCGACCCGATGGCGCTGGCCCGCGGCATCCACAAGGCTGTCGAGGCGGTGTCGAAGGCGGTGCTCGCGATGGCGACCGGCATCAACGAGAAGAACAAGAAGGAGCTCATGCAGATCGCCACGATCGCCGGCAACAACGACCCGACGATCGGCAACGTGCTCTCCGAGGCCTTCCTCAAGGTGGGCAAGGACGGCGTGATCACCGTCGAGGAGGGCAAGCAGGCCGAGACGAGCGTCGACGTCGTCGAAGGCATGCAGTTCGATCGCGGCTTCCTCTCCCCGCACTTCGTGACCGACGCCGAAAGCCAGGTCTGCGAGCTGGAAAACCCCTACATCCTCCTCTACGAGGAGAAGGTCTCCAGCGCCAAGAACCTCGTTCCGCTCCTCGAGGCGATCAGCAAGGCGGGCAAGCCCCTGGTGGTGATCGCCGAGGACGTGGAGGGGGAGGCGCTGGCCACCCTCGTGGTCAACAAGCTCCGCGGGATCGTGCAGTCGGTGGCCGTCAAGGCGCCCGGCTACGGCGACCGCCGCAAGGCGATGCTCGGCGACATCGCCGCGCTCACCGGCGGCCAGGCGATCTTCAAGGACCTCGGGATCGCGCTCGACGCGGTCAAGCTCTCCGACCTCGGCCGGGCGAAGAAGGTGATCATCGAGGCCGAGAACACCACGATCGTCAGCGGTGCCGGCACGAAGGCGGCGATCGACGGCCGGGTGGCCCAGATCCGTGACGAGATCGAGAAGACGACGAGCGACTACGACCGCGAGAAGCTCCAGGAGCGGCTGGCGAAGCTCGCCGGCGGCGTGGCCCAGATCAACGTCGGCGCGGCGACCGAGACGGAGATGAAGGAGCGGAAGGCGCTCATCGACGACGCCAAGAGCGCGGTCCAGGCGGCGCTCGCCGAGGGGATCGTCCCCGGGGGCGGCGTGGCCCTGCTCCGCAGCGAGAAGGCGCTGGAGAAGCTCGACCTCGAGGGGGACGAGAAGCTGGGGGCCTCGATCGTGAGGCAGTCGCTCCGCTACCCGTTGGAGGCCATCGCGGCCAACGCGGGCGTCGACGGCTCCGTCGTCGTCAACCGTGTCCGCAACCTCAAGGGCCGCAACGAGGGCTACGACGCCGACAAGGGGGAGTACTGCGACCTCGTCAGCGCGGGCGTCATCGATCCCGCCAAGGTCGTGCGGACCGCCCTGCAGAACGCGGCCAGCGTGGCGGCGCTGCTACTGACGACCGACTCGCTCATCGTCGAGATCCCCAAGGCCGAGGAGGAGTCCGGCGGCGGCGACCACCACGACCACGGCATGGGTGGCATGGGCGGGATGGGCGGTGGCATGGGTGGCATGGGTGGCATGGGTGGCATGCCGGGCATGATGTGAGCCCCGCGTCCGTCGCGTGCGACCGGGTTCCAGAGACTTTTTTCCAGCAACGAGGAGACCTTTCGAGATGGCAGCCAAGAATCTGAAGATCCGTCCGCTCGACGACCGTGTGGTGGTGGAGCCCGTGGAGGCCGAGGAGCGGACCGCCGGCGGCATCGTGCTGCCCGACACCGCCAAGGAGAAGCCGCAGCGGGGCCACGTCGTGGCCCTCGGACCGGGCAAGCTCCTGGAGAGCGGCCAGCGGGCGCCGCTGTCGGTCTCCGTGGGCGACGAGGTGATCTACGGCAAGTACTCGGGCAGCGACATCGAGGTCGACGGCCACGAGGTCAAGATCCTCCGCGAGTCGGACATTCTCGCCAAAGTGATGAACTGACGTTTCCGGCGGCAGAGCCCGCGGCCCCCAACACCCCCACGCCAATCGAGGAGATCGACCCGTGCCCAAGCAACTGATGTTCGACGACGCCGCCCGCGCCAAGCTGCTCAAGGGCGTCGATAAGCTCGCCGACGCCGTGGCGGTGACGATGGGGCCGACCGGCCGCAACGTCATCATCGACAAGTCCTACGGCGGCCCGACGGTCACCAAGGACGGCGTCACGGTGAGCAAGGAGGTCGACCTCGAGGACGCGTTCGAGAACATGGGGGCCAAGCTCGTCAACGAGGTCGCCTCGAAGACGTCGGACCTGGCCGGTGATGGCACCACCACGGCGACCGTCCTGGCCCGGGCGATCTTCCGCGAGGGCACGCGGAACGTCGCGGCCGGATCGAATCCCACGGCGGTCCGCCGCGGGATCGAGAAGGGCGTGGCCGCGGCGGTGCAGCGGCTCATGGAGATGGCCCGCAAGGTCGAGCGTCCCGAGGAGATCGCCCAGGTCGGCGCCATCAGCGCCAACAACGACCGCTCGATCGGTGACCTGCTGGCCGAGGCCCTGCAGAAGGTGGGCAAGGACGGCGTGATCACGGTCGAGGAGGGCAAGACCATGGAGACGACCGTCCGCTTCGTGGACGGCATGCAGTTCGACAAGGGCTTCGTCTCCCCCTACTTCATCAACAAGACCGCCGAGATGGTCTGCCAGCTCGACGACGCCCTGATCCTGATCCACGAGAAGAAAATATCGAACCTCCGCGACCTGCTGCCGTTGCTGGAGAAGGTTGCCCAGTCGGGCAAGCCGCTGCTCGTGATCGCCGAGGACGTCGACGGCGACGCCCTGACGGCGCTGGTGGTCAACAAGCTCCGCGGCGTGCTCAACGTGTGCGCGGCCAAGGCCCCGGGCTTCGGCGACCGTCGCAAGGCGATGCTCGGCGACATCGCGACCCTGACGGGGGGCACGCTCATCAGCGAGGACCTCGGGCTGAAGCTCGAGAACCTCGACCTGTCGCACCTCGGCAAGGCCAAGAAAATCACCGTCGACAAGAACGAGACCACGATCGTGCAGGGGGCCGGCAAGCAGGCGGACGTCCAGGCCCGCGTCCAGCAGATCCGCCAGCAGATCGAGGGCACCGAGAGCGAGTACGACCGCGAGAAGCTCCAGGAGCGGCTCGCGAAGCTCACCGGCGGTGTCGCGATCGTCTCGGTCGGCGCCGGCACCGAGGCGGAGATGAAGCAGAAGAAGGCCCGCGTCGAGGACGCCCTGCACGCCACGCGGGCGGCCGTCGAGGAGGGCATCGTGCCGGGCGGCGGCGTGGCCCTGCTCCGCTGCCGCGAGGCCGTGGAGAAGGCCCGCTCCCAGGCCAAGGGGGACGAGAAGATCGGCGTCGACATCATCCTCCACTCGTTGGAGGCCCCGATCCGGCAGATCGCCGAGAACGGCGGCATCGACGGGGCCGTGGTGGCCGACGAGGTGTCCCAGAAGGACGTCACGATCGGCTACGACGCCAACAAGGGGGAGTACGTCGACATGCTCAAGGCCGGGATCATCGACCCGGTGAAGGTGGTCCGCGTCGCGCTCACGAACGCCGCGAGCATCTCCGGGCTCCTGCTCACGACCGAGGCCCTGGTCACGAACCTCGACAAGGACGACGCGAAGAAGCGCCGGGCCGAAGGATCGGTGAGGTAGTTTCCTCGCGGCCGGGGAAGGCCGGTCGTCAGGCGACCGGATGCGGTCGCGAGAACGGCCGGACTGAGGAGCGGTGGCCCCGGCAGGTGACGGGATGGTCGATCAGCGCGACTACTACGAGGTGTTGGGCGTCGAGCGCCGCGCGACCTCCGCGCAGATCACCGACGCCTACCGGAAGCTGGCCGTCCGGTTCCACCCCGACAAGAACCCCGGCAACGACGAGGCGGCCGTCCGGTTCAAGGAGGCTGCCCGGGCCTTCGAGGTGCTCTCCAACGACGAGCTCCGCAGCCGGTACGACCGCTACGGGCACGCGGGAGTCCAGGGAGGGCGGACCCACGACTTCAACGACATCTCCGACGTCTTCGAGGCCTTCGGCGACCTGTTCGGTGGCGGGATCTTCGGCGAGGCATTCGGCGGCGGCCGGAGGCGGGGATCGCGGCCGCGGAAGGGGCGGGACGTCTTCTGCCAGGTGTCGCTGACGCTCGTCGAGGCCGCACGGGGCGCGACCAAGACGGTGTCGTTCGCCCGCCACGAGCCCTGCGGATCGTGCGACGGCAGCGGCGCCAAGAAGGGCACGAAGCCGCAGGCCTGCGACTACTGCGGCGGCCAGGGGCAGGTGATCCAGTCGGCGGGCGTGTTCCGGCTGCAGACGACCTGCCCGGCGTGCCGCGGGGCCGGAAGCATCGTGCGGGACAAGTGCCCCGCCTGCGGCGGCGAAGGGGTGACCGAGGAGCAGATCGAGCGCCGGGTGACGATCCCGGCGGGCGTCGACCGGGATGTGCGCGTGAGGCTGGCCGGCGAGGGCGAGCCCGGGGCCCATGGCGGGCCGCCGGGCGACTGCTTCTGCTCCATCGAGGTCGAGCAGCATCCCTTCCTCAACCGGGAGGGCCGCGACCTCCACTGCGAGGTGCCGATCACGTTCACGCAGGCGGCGCTGGGCGCCACGGTGGACGTGCCCACGCTCGACGGCCCCAAGCCCCTGCAGATCGCCCGCGGCACGCAGGCGGGCGAGGTGATCCGGGTCCGCGGCCTGGGGATGCCCGAGGTCCGTGGCCGGGGACTCGGCGACCTGCACGTCCACGTCCACGTCGAGGTGCCGAAGTCGCTCTCGCCGAAGGCCGAGGCCCTGCTCCGGGACCTCGCCGCCGAGGAGCACGCGGCCGTCAGCCCCGGGCGGTCGAGCTTCTTCAGCCGCCTGTCGGAATATTTCCAGTCGCGCGAGGCCCAGGCCGACCGCGAGAGCCCCGAGGATCAGAAGCCGTGACGAACCACCAGGACAGCGACGACACCCCCGGCACCGACGTGCCGGCCGCGCCTCCGGAGCCGGCGTCCCCCGAGGCGCTCGTCCGCGAGGCGAACGACAGGCTCCTGCGGACCCAGGCCGAACTCGACAACTTCCGCAAGCGTTCGCGGCGGGAGTTCGAGGAGGCGCAGCGGTACCGGGAGATCGACCTCCTCCGCGACCTGCTGCCCGTGCTCGACAACGTGCAGCGGGCGATCGAGGCCGCCGAGCGGACGGCCGACGTGGAGAGCCTGCGAGCGGGCTTCCGGATGACGGGCCAGCAGATCGAGAAGCTGCTGGAGGCCCACGGGTGCCGGACGATTCCCACCGACGGCGTCCCGTTCGATCCCGCCGTGCACGAGGCCATCCTCCAGCAACCGGCGACCGGCGCGGCGGACGGGACGGTGGTGGGCACGGCCAGCCAGGGCTTCACGCTGCACGATCGCGTGGTCCGGCCGGCCCAAGTAATCGTGGCCAAGGGAGACTGACGATGCCGACCTACGACTACGTCTGCGACGGCTGCGGGCATGCCTTCGAGCTGTTCCAGTCGATGACGGAGAACGCCAAGAAGACCTGCCCGAAGTGCAAGAAGCAGAAGTTGCGGCGGCTCATCGGCGCCGGGGGCGCGATCGTGTTCAAGGGTTCCGGGTTCTACAAGACCGACTACCGCAGCGAGTCGTACAAGAAGGGCGCGGCGGCTGACTCGGGAGGGGGCGAGAAGAAGTCCGACGGCGGCAAGAAGTCGGAGTCGTCGGGCTCCGGCCCCAAGGGCGGGGACTGACGCGATGCCGCAATGCCCGGTCTGCGACGCCGCCGTCGACCTCGAGAAGACTCCCACCGTCCCCTTCTGCAGCGAACGCTGCCGCCTGATCGACCTTGGCCGCTGGCTCGACGAGGGCTACGCCGTCCCCGCTCCGCCGCGCACGGACGACGACGAGGAGGCAGGCGAAGCAGCCGACGGAGACTGATGCGGATCAATCGCGATCCGTATGAGCCGGGCCCGCCCGGGCCGGCCGACCCCGCGGGGCGGCGTCCGTCCCGCTGCGGGATTCGCGGGCGGTGCGTATACTCCAGCCCCGAACGCGGCACGGCTGCCGCGGCGGATCACCCGCACCGACACCCCGGGGGCGCGACGGCATGACGAACGTGAAAGACCCTTCCGGCACGATCGTCCACGAGGTCCGCTGGAGCGATGCGCTGCCGTGGTGGATTCTCTTCCGGGCGGCCGGCGCGGCCTTCTCGCCGACGGTGATCCTGCTGGCGGCGCTCGGCGGCCTGGCCACGTGGGCCGGCTGGTCGGTCGCCACGCAACTCGGCTTCGCGGGCGTCGACGCGGCGGCCGACGCGATCGTCGCCGCCCAACTCGACGACGGCCTCTCCCTCCACCCTCCGACAGGTGGTCCGCCCCAGCCGGCCGTCACGCTGGCACCGAGCCGCCGCGTGGTGCCCTGGCTGCACGGGCTGGTCGATCGGCTGCCGCCGGTGGCGGCCGAGATCCTGCGGCTCGCCGCGATTCCCTTCCGGCCGACGGCGACCGCCACGCAGCTCGGCGGTGCGGCTGCTCGGCTCGGATGGTTCGTGCTCGTGTGGTCGATCTTCGGCACCGCGATCTCCCGGCACGTGGCCCTCAAGCTCGTCGGCGAGGAGGTGCCCGGGCTCGTCGCCGCCACCTGGTACGGCTCGCAGAAGTGGCTCCCGGCCTTCAACGCCGTGCTCTTCGTGCTCGTGGGCATCGCCGCCCTGAGCATCCCGGGAGCCCTCCTCGGGCTGGCGATGCGGACCGACTGGGGGCTCGCGGCCGTCGGTGCCATCTGGCCGTTGGTGCTGCTCGGGTCCGTGGTGCTGGCGATCCTCGCCGTGGGCGTGGCGGCGGGCTGGCCCCTGATGGTCGCGGCCGTCGGCGTCGAGCGGGCCGACAGCTTCCAGGCGATCTCGACGGCGTTCTCGTACCTCTACCAGCGGCCCCTCCACTACGCCTTCTACGCCGCGGTCGCGGCGCTGGTGGCGGTGCCCGCCCTCGCCGTCGCCGGTCTGTTCGCCGACGCGACCGGCACCTTCGCCGTCTGGGCGGCGAGCTTCGGCATGGGGCACGAGCGGACCGCGGATCTCCTCGCGGGGCTGGGGGGCGCCGGCCCGGTGGCCGGGGCGTGGGGCACCAGGGCGATCGGCTTCTGGACCCGCGGCCTGGAGACGCTCCTGGCGTCGTTCAGCTGGGGCTACTGCTGGGCCATCGCCACGGCGGCCTACCTGCTGCTGCGGCGCGACGTCGACGGCACCGAACTCGACGAGGTGGTCCTCGACGAGCCGGCGGGCGACGCCGCCTGAGCCGCGTTCAGCTTCCGTGATTCCGGGCCTACCGGCACCAGCGGCGGAGGAGGGCCGGAAACGCTCCCAGGAGTTCGCCTCGGCTCACGGCGTCGTCGGCACCGGCCGCGACCGCGTCGTCGAGCCGCTGCCTGGCCACGTGCGGCCCGAAGGCCACGAGCTTCGGCGGCCCCGCCGGTCGGGCGGCGGTCTTGTCGAGGGCCGCGCGGGTGCGGGCCACGATCACGGCGGCGTCGCCGGGCAGGGCCTGGAGGTCGACGAGCACGAGGTCGAAGGGGCCCTGGGGGACCGGGACCGCGGCCTCGAGGCTGCGGAGCGTCTCCACGGACGCCTGGCAGTCGCGTCCGAGGGCGGCGATGCGGCTGGTCGCCATGAGATCGGGAGACACCAGCAGAATGCGCAGGAGCACGTCCATGGAGCGGAATCGTAGCATCCCGCCTGGATCGGGTTTTGCACGTCCGGGATCCCCCGCGTCTCCCGCGTCAGGCTCCGGCCAACCGGAACGCCGGCGGATCGCGGAGTGGGCCGCCCTACACCGCCTCCGGCCCGCGGACCTCCCGGTAGAGCTGCATCGCGTCGTCCATGGGGAGCACGAAGAGCCGGCCCTCGGCGTCACCCCCATCGGCCGCCAGGGCGGCCGCGATGCGGGTCACCGTGCGATTGAGGAAGTCCTCGTTCACGGCGATCTCCATGACGGCCTGCTGGACGACCGCGTCGGCCGGCGGCGCGTCGTAGCCCTGGGCGTCGCAGACCGTCAGCCGCGCGACGTCGACCTCGGCGAGCGCCTGGCGGACACTCTCGACCTGCGACGGCTTGAGGACGGCCATGACCAGCCGCATCGGCAGGTTCCGGTCAGGGGCGGGGCAGTTCCAGGCTCGCGTCGAGGACCTTGCGGATCCGCGACCGCGTCTCGCGGAGGTGGGCGAGCGTCACGTCGTCGAGCGCGACGTCCGCGCGGTCCAGCAGCCGGCCGATCCGCTCCTCGAGCGACCGCAGCTGTGCCGCAGCCAGGGCCTGGGCGTCGGCGTTGGAGCCGCCGGAGGCCAGCGCCAGTCGCGACAGTCGCGTCACGTAGGCCCGCTGGAGGCTCCGGCGGAGGCTGGAGATCGCGGGCTTCCGGGCCGAGTAGTCGCCGGGGCCGATCGCGTCGACCTCCGCCAGCACCGACCGGGAGAGGCGTTCGAGCAGCTCGGCGACGGTGAGGGCGTCGGCGTCGGCCGGCACCTTCAGCTCGCTGTCCCGGATCCGCGCCAGCGTGAGGGGATCGAGGAGCCGGCCGAGCACGCGGTCCTGCCACAGGAGCACCACCTCGTGGACCGGGTAGTCCTCGCGATCGGCCATGTCGCTGCCCCAGTGCAGCCAGCGCGAGGCGACGAGCTGGTTGTAGAGGTCGGGCGGGAACGTGAACGGCTCGGCGGCGAACATCCGCCGCTCGAGCAGCTCCAGCGCCGCCCGCTGCCGCGCCGCATCGACCACGCGGAAGGGCTGGGCCGCGTGCGGGTCGCCCTTGTGGCTGCGGGAGGTGTCGAGGCCACCGACCAGCCGCGAGGCGATCGCCATCGCCTGGCCGTGCGTGGAGAGCAAGACCCCGAACGCCTGGCGGACCCGCTCGTAGCCCCCGCCCGTGCCGTCGGCGTCGGGTTTCGTCATCCGCTCGGCGATCAGCGGCATGACCTGCGCGACGAGGTCCGCGCGGGTCCGCGCGAACTCCAGCGGGTCGTTGCCGAGGTCGAAGCGGTTGACCAACGGGTCGGGATCGCCCCACTCGCAGTCCTCGTCCGAGGCGTACGCCAGCCCGGGCTCCGCGCCGCGGGCGGCGATCTTCTGGAGTGCGGGCAGCTCGGCCGTCGGCGTGCCCCCGGGAATCGGCCGGTAGCCGTACTCGATCGCCCACAGGTCGTAGGGACCCAGCCGCGCGGCGTAGTAATCGCCCTGGGGCCGGCCCCGCGGGACGATGTTGGCGGGGATGTAGTCCATGACGCTGGCGCTGCCGCCGGACGCGGCGGTCCCGGCGGCGTCGTTGATCTCGGCGAGCGACTTCGCCGCGCTGGCCTTGAAGTTGTGCCGCAGGCCGAGCGTGTGGCCGACCTCGTGCATGGCCACGAGCCTGACCCCCTGGAGCACGAGCTTCTCCTTCTCCGCCTCCGACAGCCCGGCCTCGGCGGTGGCGGCCAGCACCGTGGCCGCGAGGGCCGTCTCGCGGGCGTGGCCGTTGAAGACGGCGCAGGCGGCGACCCCGGCCGTGCCGCAGGTGGGGCAGCCGGTGGCGCCGCAGGCCGTGGAGCCGCCGTGCGGCTCGGGCCCGCCCCCGGTGAGGGCCGCCACGGACCCCGGTGTGAACGTCTCGTACTCCGTCCGCCAGAACTGGAGGTAGTCGCCGTCGAAGATGATGTCGGCGTCGAGGATCTGGCCGGTGCGGGGGTTCACGCGGCTCGGCCCCATGGCGAAGCTCTGGCCGGCCGTGATCCAGCGGAAGGTGTTGTAGTTGACGTCCTCGGGATCCCAGTCGGTCGACTCCGGCTGCTGACGGACTTCGATGGCGTCGGCGAAGCCCGCCTTCTCGAAGGCCTCGTTCCAGGCCTCGATCCCCTCGCGGATCGCCTGCCGGTACCGGAAGGGGACGGTCCGCTCGATCCAGAACACGATCGGCTTCTTCGGCGGGGAAACAGCGGCCGCGGGATCGGCCTTCTCGAGGCTCCAGCGGTTGATGTAGCGGACGAAGCGATCCTCGTCGACCTTCTGGGAGAAGTCCTTGAGGGCGGTCACGAAATAGCCGACGCGGTCGTCGGCGAGCCGCGGCGTGTAGCTGTTCTGCGGCAGCAGGCTCAGCGAGTAGTGCACGATCATCGTCGCCCCGCGGCTGTCGGGTACGGTGTCGATCGTCGCGGCCCCGCTCGACCCGTAGGTCGCCGAGACCTCGAGTTCCACGTTGTCGGGAAAGCCCTTGACCCTGGCCCACGTGGAGCGGTCGCTGGCGAAGGAGAAGCCCGGCAGCTGCCGGGAGATCTGCGGCAGGTCGGTGAGGAAGATCCTGGCGAGGTCGATGACGTGGCCCCCCGTGGGGCTCGTGGTCACGATCGGCACGCTGAACAGCACGCTGTCGGTGTAGGCCAGGTCGACCGCCTTCGCCTCGGGGCTGCCCTTGTCGGCGAAGAACCGGACGTTCTTGCGGACCACGTGGATCGTCTCGTCGACCTTGCGGAACTGCCACACCCAGTCGTCGCCGAACCCCAGGCTCATGCCGCCCAGCAGGAAGCGGTCGCCGATCCCGCGGGCGATCGAGGTCAGGACGAAGAAATCCTTCCCGAGGAGCGCGTCGGAGAACTCCGCGTAGACCTTGTCGTCCTTGCGCCACAGGGGGATGAGTCCGGCGACCTTCGTCGCGTCCTTGAGGACGACGGCGAACGGGGGCTTGCCCCCCTTCGTCTCGGCGGGGGCAGCCGCGTCCTTGGCCGCCGCCGGCGCGGCGGCCTCGGCCTTGGGGGGCGTCGACGGCGGCTCTGCCTTCGCGGCGGCCGGCGGCTCGTCGGCCGCGCAGGCGGGCCAGCCGCCGGCCAGGGCCATGGCGGCGAGGGCCGCGGTCACCAAGCGGCCGTACGGATGCCGCCGGCCGAGGCGGCACGGGGCCGCCGCCCGACGGGCGCTGCCCGCGCGGCCGCGGTTCACTGGGAAAAGCATGCGACACTCCGGAGGCGGGCCGTCGACTGCGGTCTCTCGATCAGCGTAGCATCGCGGTGAAGTCGAGACCAATTTTCGAACCTCGTTCCTCGAGCCCCGTGGCGTTCGCGATGTCTTCGTTGCCCGGACCTCCGCGGCGGTCCGCCGTGCCGACGGTGCTCGACGCCTGGTGGCCGGGGATGCGCGAAGTCGACGTGCGGCCGCTGGCGGGAACCGGCCTCAGCGGCGTGCCCTTGTTTCTCGTCAGGCCGGCGGGCGACGGCGAGGCGTTCGTCCTCAAGGCCTTCGCCGCCGGCACGTCGTGGGACCGGGCCCGCTGGGTGCACGGGCTCGTGCGGCATCTCACCGCTCATGGCATCGACGCTGTGCCGCCGGTCGTCGCGGCCCGCGACGGCGAGACGGTCGTCACCGACCACGAGGGCACGCTCTGGGAAGCCGTGCGGTTCGTCACGGGGGCGGCCCACGAGGTGCCGACCGCAAAGCAGGCGGCCGCCGCGCTGGCGACGCTCGCCGGACTGCACCGCGCGGCTGAGTCGCTGCCCGGCGTCGACAGCGGCAGCGGCCCGGCGCCCGCCGTCGTCCGCCGCATCGAGCAGGCCCGTCGCCTCCGGGACCTGCCGTGGCACGTGCGGCGAGCGGAAGTCGCCGCGGACCGCCGGGACACAGTGGCGGCGTTCCTCGCCCGCTGGGATCGGGCGATCGACGCCTTCGCGGCGTGCCGCGGCGGACGGGCCGTCGACGCCATCGCGGCTTCCGCGGTGCCGAGCGTCCGCGTGCAGCCCGTGCTCCGCGACGTGTGGAGCGAGCACGTGCTGTTCGCCAACGCTGATCCCGAACGCGTGGCGGGCATCGTCGACTTTCACGCGGCGGGAGTCGACACGCCCGCGACGGATCTGTCGCGGCTCCTGGGCAGCTGGCGGCCCCCGGCCTTGGAGCCGCGGGAGTCACTGGTGGAACGCTGGCCCGAGGCGCTGGCCGCGTACGAGGCCGTGCGGCCGCTCGACGCGGCGGAACGCCGGCTGATCCCGTTCCTCCACGCCTCGGCCATCGTTCTCGGCCTGGACAACTGGTTCCGCTGGACGATCGAGGAGGGCCGCCGGTTCGGCGACGCCCGGGCGGCCCTGGCCCGGATCGAACGATTGTCGGCTGAACTCCCCGCGGCTCTGGAATGGCTCGCCGACCGCCCGCCCAACTGTGTTTGACCCGCGAAAAGTGCACTTTGTAGACTGACGGCGTCGAAACACTCCCAGGGATGGGGGCGCCCGGCGAGCGCGGCCGGGCCGGTGGCCTCGCCCATGCACGCCCTGATGGATCGCATGCGTCGTCCCTCCTCCTTGCTCGCCTGGGCCGTCCTCGTCGCCACCGTCGGCGGGGCCGCGTCCGCGTTCGGCGGCGATCTGGCGGAGCGGCTGGCCGGCCTGGGAGACCAGGGCCCGCAGTCGGATCCGTTGGCCGCGATCAAGGCGGAGCTCGGGAGCCCCGTCACCGTCCGGGCGACGATCGAGCCGGGTTTCGCCGGTGCGGCCGACGTCCTGGCGGTCACGGCCACGCTCGAGGAGGGCTGGCACCTTTACTCCATCTCCCAGAAGCCGGGAGGGCCGCGGCCCACGGTGATCCGGGTGGCGACCGACTCGTCCCGGCAGCTGGCGGGCACGTTTCGCCCCGACGCCGAGCCGCACCGCCACGAGGTCGACGACGTGCCCGCCTGGCGCGGCCTGGTGCTCGAGGAGCATGCCGGCACCGTGACCTGGCGGGCGCCGCTGGCCCCCGCAGCGGGAGGAGTGTCCGAGGTGCGGGGCAGCGTCAGCCTGCAGCTCTGCCGCGACAACGCCTGCGTCCCACCGGAAACGATCGAGTTCACCGCAGCGCCGGCCGCGGCGGGGGCCGTCGTGGCGGCGACGCACGCACCCGAGCGGTCGCACGCGGTTGTGAACGCCGTCCTGGGGCCGCCGCGCCCGGACCGGGGCGGCACCGCGTGGCCACTCGTGGTCAGCCTCGTGCCCGAGGCGGACTGGCACGTCTACAAGCCCGCCGGCGCCGCTGCCAGCCCCGTCGGCCAGGGGAAGCCGACCATCGTGGCGGCGGTGCCGCCGACCGACCCGGCGGCTGCGGTGGCGCAGGTGACGGCAGTCACTGCGCGGCCCTTCGCGATCCCGACGTCGGCCGAGCTCGTCGCGGCGGGCGCCGTCGAGGGCGCCGTGGTGCTCGAGGTGCTGCTGGAGCGGCCGGCCGCGGAGACGCCGGCCGTCGCCGACGTGGTCATCGGCCTGCAAACGTGCAGCGACTCCACCTGCGACCCGCCCACGGGCGTAAGGATCACCGTCGCCCTGCCCACCGGGGCCGACGGAAAGCCCACGATCGCCTTCGAGGACGTCGGCTACGCGGTGGCGGGCCGGGCGCCGCTGCCGATCGCTGACCCGCCCACCGCGGACGCCGGTGCCGCTGCCGGCTCGGCCGTGGCCGGGGCGGCTCCCGCGGTCCCGTCCGCCCGCCAGTCGGCGCTGACGTTGCCGCTGGCACTCCTCATGGGGCTCGCCGGCGGCCTGATCCTCAACCTCATGCCCTGTGTGCTGCCGGTGCTCGGCCTCAAGCTCATGTCGTTCGCGCAGCAATCGGGGCGGGCGCGGCGCGAGGTCTTCGAGATGAACCTCTGGTACTGCGCCGGCCTGTTCGCCGTGTTCTTCGTGCTGGCGACGGCGAGCGTGGCGGCCAACATCGGCCTGGCGGGCACGAACCTCGGCTGGGGGCAGCAGTTCCAGTTCGTGTCGTTCCGGATCGCGATGCTGGGGATCGTGTTCGCGTTCGCGCTCTCCTTCCTCGGCGTCTGGGAGATCCCCATCCCGGGCTTCATCGGCGAGCAGGCGGGGCACGTGCAGTCCCGCGAGGGGCCGGCGGGCTCCTTTCTCAAGGGCGTGCTGGGCACCGTGCTCGCCACGCCCTGCAGCGGCCCGTTCCTCGGACCGGTGCTGGGATTCACGCTCACGCAGTCGACCGCCGTCACCTACGCGGTGTTCGCCGCGATCGCCACGGGCATGGCCCTGCCCTACATCCTCGTCGGCCTCGTTCCGGGGCTTGTCCGGTTCCTGCCGCGGCCGGGGCCGTGGATGGCGACCTTCAAGGAGCTCCTCGGCTTCGTCATGCTCGGCACCGTGGCCTACCTGTTCTTCATGCTCCGGCAGCAGCCGGTGTGGTTCGTGCCCACGTTCGTCATGCTCATCGGCATCTGGATGGGCTGCTGGTGGGTGGGCCGGCTTCAGGAGAAGCAGGGCGTGGTCGGCTTCGGCCGCTGGGTCCAGGCCGCCGCCATCGCGACCGCCATCGGCGCGGCCGGGTTCTTCTGGCTGGGGCCGCACGTCGGCCCCGGCGGCCCGCTCATCGACTGGGAGCAGCCGTTCTCGGCGCGGCAGCTGGCGGCCCACCGTTCGAACGGATCCACGGTGCTCGTCGACTTCACGGCCGACTGGTGCCCGACCTGCAAGACGAACCTCGCGACGGCGATCGAGACCGGGCGGGTCGCGGCCGCGATCCGCAGGAACCGCGTGGTGCCGATCCTGGCCGACTTCACCGACCGGTCCCCGGAGATCGACCGGTTCCTCACGGGCATGGGCAGCCGGTCCATCCCCTTCCTCGTGATCTTCCCGGGCACGGAGCCGGGCGAGACGCCCCGGGAGCCCATCGTCCTCCGGGACGCGATCACCGAGTCGCAGCTGCTGGCGGCGCTCGACGAGGCCGGCCCCTCGTGCTGCCCGCCTCCCGAGATCCGCGCCGCCTCGTCCGAGTCGCCGCCCACCGGACGGTAGCGGTTGGAAGGCGGTCGGGATTCGAGGAACCACGCCTCCGCCAAACGGCTGAGGAGGCGAAGGGGGTCGGCGAACGCTCGAGGAGCCTTGGGCCGCCACGGCCCACAGCGACGAGACTTTTGCCGTCCCCAGAGCCGGCGCTCGATCCCTAGAGGAGCACGACCCGCTCGGCTGAGGCCTCGGCGCCGCGGGCGGTGCCGATCCGGGAGTTTTGGAAGCCCAGGTCGGTCAGCTGCGCCTGGATCGAATCGGCGAAGTGGGGCGACACGACGAGCACCATGCCCACGCCCATGTTGAAGA
>JBIIUP010000197.1:0-5789 GCA_044339885.1 Pirellulales bacterium
TCGACCCGCGGTTCGACGCGTACAAGCAGCTGGCCGACAGCGCCCGGGAAGGCCGGATCGGCCTGCACTTCCGGTCCAGCGGCGCCGACGCCATCAGGCTCGCCCGGCGGCTCTCCGTCGACGCCTGGCTGATCGCCCCCGAGCTCGACGACATGTCGGGGCACGATCTCGTCGAGCTCCTGCGGACGCGGCTCGGGGAGGCCTCCGAGGGGGCCAAGGTCGCGATGGTCGAGGTGACCGACTCGGGCTCGCGGCGGCTCGCCGTAGCCGGCAGCCAGGCCGCCGAGGCCGGTGCCGACGGCGTCCTCACCCACCCCATCACGTTTGCCGAACTCGAGAAGTTCCTCGGCCTGCCCGCCGAGGAACGCTCCAAGGCGTTCCCCATCCACGTCTCGCAGGTCTCGCAGAGGGCCTTCGTCGCCCTCCCGGTCGGCGTCGGAGCCGCCATCGTCGCCATCGCCGTCCTCCTCGTCACCTGACGACGGTTCTTCTGCACAAGTCTTCTCCACACGATCGACACCAGCGAACGGAATTCGTGATCAGCATGATTGGCAAATATCGCCGGCTCGGCCGGCCGGGCTTGCGAATCCCGACCACCGCCGCGGCGATCGTGGCCCTGTCCACGGCCGCAGCCCCGGTTTTCAGTGGTGATCTGCTGTCGATGTCGGCTTCGTCGTTCGCCCCGGCCGATGCCGCCATGGACGAGGTGACTCGCGCCCTGCTGGGCAACTCGATGGGCGGCATGCGGATCGGCGGGTCGACCGCCCCCCAGTCCCTGCCCCCGCTGGCGATGCAGTCCGAGTCGTTCGCGCATTCCAGGCTGGTGTTTCCCCTGCTGCTGGCCCCGGTGCTCCGGGAACTGCCGCCGGCTGATTTCGACCCGGTTTCGGGCCGCGTGGCACCCCGCGCGACGGCGGCCGCGGCGTCCAACGCGCGCGGCACGTTCGTGCAGTCGACCGCCTCACGCCGCTAGACCGCATTCCGCCTGCGTGCGTGATCCGTGTCACTCCGTTGCGGTCCCGCCTTCCGGCCGGACGGCATCGATGAAGACCTCGACCTGCTGGCCGACGAAGAGGGGCGGCAGGCCCGCCGGGTCACAGGCGTAGATGACCTGCAAGACCCGGGTGTCGACCCGCTCGGTGGTCTCGCCGGTGAGCGACTTCTTGGGGATCACGAACGGCTCGACCCGCACGAACTCCAGGGGGTACCGCTGCTGAAGGCTGCCCCGGGGCACGGCCACGGCGGGAAGTCCCTGCCGGAAACGGGGGATGTCGAATTCGTCGATGTCCACCCGGACGTGGAGCCGTGCCACGTCGCCGAGGATGACCAGCGGCTGTCCGGGGGGCGCCCCGACGAATTCGCCCGGGCGGACCTTCACCTGAAGCACCCGACCGGACACGAGCGACCGCACGACGAGCCGTTCCAGGTCGATGGCGACCTGCGCCAGTTCGGCCTCGGCCCTGTCGATGACGAACCGGGCCACGTCGCGGTCGTACTGCCAGGAACCGGCTTCGAGGAGATCGAGGTCGGCCCGCGACCGCTCGAGCGCCGCCTTGGCGGCCGCGAAGGCCTCGCGACGGGCGACGAGATCCTGCTCGGTCGTCACCTTGCGGGCGAAGGTCTCCTGGGATCGCGCCAGTGCGTCAGCTTCGCGGGCCACGGCGGACTCCGCCTCGCGGACGACCGCCTGCTGGACCGGGAGCTTCTCCGACCGCGGCTCCGCCTCGAGCCGCACCAGCTCGCTCTTCGCCTGGGACACCGCCGCCCGCTTCACGGCCAGCTTCCCCTGCAGCTCCCGGTCGTCGAGCCTGAACAGCGGCGTGCCCGGCTGCACCTCGTCGCCGACCGCCACGAGGACCTCGACCACCACGCCGGGCGTGGCCGAGCCGACTTCGATGTTCTCCGTCCGGGCCTCGACCACGCCGGAGGCGGCGAGGGTGGCCGCGTAGGGGCTCGTCGCGGGAGCGATCGGCGGCGGCGGATCGTGCGTCACCGGCCGGGTGGTCCAGACGTACCAGCCCGCGAAGCCGAGCAGGCCCGCGGCGGCCGCGGGCAGCCCGAACTGCGTGAGCACGTCGGCCACCGATCGGCGGCGGCCCTGGCGAGCCCGGGTGCCGAGTTCTCGACCTGTGTCGATCGACGTGCCGCTCATGGGGTTCGCTCGCATGGGGTGGCGATCATGGCACGGCCTTCCCGGCATGGTGCGGGCCGGTCTCGACGGAGTCGATCCGCCCGTCCTCCATCGAGGCGATCTGGTCGGCGAACGCGTAGACGCGGGCATCGTGGGTGACCACGATCACCGCTCGGCCGGGCTGCACGGCGACCCGCTCGATGAGCTCCATCGTGATCCGGCCATTCTCCGCGTCCAGGGCGCTCGTCGGCTCGTCGCAGACGAGGAGCCGTGGGTCGTGGACGAGCGCCCGGGCGATCGCCACCCGCTGCTGCTGCCCCCCCGAGAGCTCGCTGGGCAGGTTGGCGAGACGGTCGCCCAGGCCCAGTTCGTCGAGCACCTGGCCGGCCACGTCGACGGCGTGCGACCGTCGCCACCCGGCGATCAACAGCGGCACGGCGGCGTTCTCCGCGGCCGTCAGCGCCGGGAGCAGGTTGTACGATTGGAACACGAAGCCGACGTTCTCGCGGCGGAAGCGGACCTTCCGGCCGTTGCCCATGCGGGCGAGATCCTGGCCGAGCACCAGCACCTCGCCGGAGGTCGGCTGCAGCGTCCCGGCGACGATCGACACGAGCGTCGTCTTGCCGCAGCCGCTCGGCCCCACGAGCATCAGGAGCTCGCCGTAGGGGACATCGAGGTCGACGCCGCGCAGCGCCCGCGTGCGGGCACCGTCGGAGCCGAACTCCTTCGTGACCCCGCGGACGCGGACGGCCACGTCCTTCGCGGGCAGGTCGTCGCGGGCGGTCGCTGCGGGCATGGGATCTCCACCGGGCGGCGTCAGCCGCGGAACACGATCGCGGGATCGACGATGAGCACCCTGCGGATCGACAGCAGGCTGGCCACCAGCACGATCACGAACACCGCCGCCGCGGTGATGGCGAGCACCTGCCAGGGCATGAAGAACGAGAGCCTCGTGAAGTGCCGGGACGCCCAGCCGAAGGCCGCGGCGCAGCCGACTCCCACCCCGTAGCCGACGAGCCCGACCTGGAGCGCCTGGGAGAGCACCATCGCCAGGATCATGCCATTGCCCGCGCCCATCGCCTTGAGCGCCCCGAACTGGCGGATGTTCTCCACGGTGAACAGGTAGAAGGTCTGCCCCGCGATCGCCGTGCCGACGAGGAAGCCGAGGAACACCGTGATCCCGAAATTGATCGGGATGCCGGTCTTCGCCATGTAGTGGCGGATCGTCTTCCAGATGAACTGCTCGCGGGACAGGGCCTGGAGGCCGGTCTGTGCGGTGATCCGCCGGCAGACCTCGTCCGTCGGCACGCCGGGCCGCGGCTCGGCGAGCACGAACGAGAGCACCTTCCGCTCCGGCGGTGCGAAGCCCACGGCCTCGCTGTACCGCGTGTAGACGATCGGGAAGCTCTGGAACGTCCGGCTGGCCCTGGTCAGCCCCACGACGACGGCCCGACGGTCGTTCATCTCGAACACGCGGCCCAGACGGTAGGGGTCGCCCGGCCAGATCCGTTTGTAGCCGGCATCGTCCAGGATGACGGCGTCGGGCTTCCGGAGGTCGGCCACCGAGCCCATGAAGACCCCCTCCGGCGCCCCCACGAGCGTGGCGTCGTCGAGGCCGAGGAGGATCATCTGCTCGTAGGTGCCCTCCTCCAGGCGGGCGCGGGCGAGGCCCTTGTAGAACCGCACGGCCCACTCGACCCCCGGCACGCCCTTGACGCGGAACAGTTCGGTGTCGGCGAGGGGCTTGATGTCGTCGACGAACTGGACGTTGGAGTCCATGACCCAGATCGCCGGCCCCTCGACGTCGCGGATCTGGCTGACCGTGAGGGCCATCAGGCCGCAGAAGATCGACGCCTGCTGCGCGATCAACAGCGCGGCGAACACGACGCCGAACACGATGCCCAGGTACTTCGCCCGGTTCCCGATCAGCATCTTCCAGGCGATCCAGAGCATGGACGAATTCTACCTGCCCGGTTCACCCGCGGGGCGGAGCCGCGTTCCGGTCGCACGGCGACCGGTCTACCGAGTTCCGGTCGCACGGCGACCGGTCTACCGCGTTCAGTAGCCCGGTTGCCGAGTTCAGTAGCCCGGTTGCCATGCAACCGGGTTCCGGTCGCACGGCGACCGGTCTACCGCGTTCCGGTCGCACGGCGACCGGTCTACCCGCGGACCGGCTCCGCTCGCGCCGCCGCCCAGTCGTGCAGCATCCTCACCTGCCCCGCGAAATCCTGCTCTGTCACGCCCAGCGGGCTCTTGAAGAAGCAGGCCAGCCACCCGAGGGCGCCAACCTCGCCCTCCCGGCGGGCCCGTTCCACGAGCCGCACGAGGTCGAGCACCAGCGGTGCCGCCAGGATCGAGTCGCAGCCCTGCCAGGTGAACTGGAGCGTCATCGGCGTGCCGAGGAAGCCGCGGAAGTGGACGTGGTCCCAGGCCGTCTTCCAGTCGCCCAGGCTGCGGATGTACTCGATCGACACATGGGTCTGCGGCGCGTAGCCGAGGATGTCGGCGAGCAGGTGGTCCTTGCTCCGCACCTTCGCCATCTTGTTCCGCGGGTCGTCGAGCACCTTTCCGTCCATGTTGCCGAAGATGTTGTGCCCGACCCAGCTCATGACCTCCAGGTTGCGGGCGGCGAACATCGGTGCCAGCACGCTCTTCAGCAGCGTCTCGCCGGTCTTGCCGTCGCAGCCGGCGTGGGCGATCCCGCGGTCGACGGCGAGCGTCCGCAGCGCCGCCGGTCCGGCCCCGGTGGAGGGCGTGAAGTTCACGTAGGAGGCCCCCGCCCCCGCCGCCGCCAGGAAATAGAGGCTGCTCGCCGGAAGCGGGCAGGCCGCCGCATCGTCGAGCAGCGGCTCGAGCTCGGCATAGTCCACGGGGATCGGTGCCGCCGGCGGCGGCTCGGTGGAGGCGACGTTCACGACCACGACGTGAGCCAGCCGTTCCGCGGCGGCGAATTCCTCGATGTCGCGCCGCACGCGATCGACCGCCGCCCGCGGGGTCTCGACGACCGCCGCCGCCGCCGCATCGGCGAGGCTGCGGATGCGGTCGCCGGTGGCCACGAGCGTGCCGGGCCTGAGCCGCGGCTCGACCTCCGCGAAGAAGTCCTCGGCGCCGGCGAGCAGCTCCGGCGGGATCGCCCGACTCTCGGTCCACATCCGGCGGGCCTCGTCCGCGAGCCGGCCGCCACGGATATCGTGGCCGCCGACGACGAGGTCCGGGAAGTCGACGAGCCCGAGCCGCGTGAAGGGATCCAGCGCGGTCACGAGCCCCACGGGGTCGACCGCGGCCCGGCGGAGCGCCGCCAGGCCCGTCATCATCGTCGTGGCGACGCCCCCCTTCGCCCCGATGAGCCAGATGCCGACGCGGTTGGCAGCCATGGAGATTCGCGTGGTGCGGTGGATGGTGCGGGACGGCTGGGGAGCGGGAAACGGGCCGGCGCGTCGCGGGTGCCCCATGGTGGCATCCCGGCCGGCCGCCGGCAATCGACGGCGTGAAACCGCGAGCCTGGGAAACCGCCGCCGGCGCCGCGATGCAGTCTGGTATCCTCCGCGGTTCCCCCGCCCCGCAGGTGCACGCGTGCCACGGCCGGCCGACACCGCCTCCCCGCCCGACGCGGCATTTCCCGTCGACGACACCCGGATCGTCGAGGTGCTCGCGCGGT
>JBIIUP010000198.1:0-5680 GCA_044339885.1 Pirellulales bacterium
GCGTCCGCCGACTTCGCCGCCGCCGCCGGGGGACGGCGATTTCGGCAGAGCCGTTGCGTCCGTCATGCATCCAACCCCTCGTCACGGTGGTGGGCGGCCGAGCCTTCGTCACGACCCGCTCCGTCCGAAAGGATGCGGCGGGGGACGGCCTTGGGGTATCATCGGCAGATCTCGCCCCGCCAGGCTCACTTCGGGAGGCTCGTCGATGCGTCGAAACCGCGGCTCGCTGCAGGTGCTCGTCGTCCTGGTCGCGTGGGTGGCCGGGGGACTCGCCGCCGTGGCCGCCCCGCCCGCGGCCGCCGAGCCGCTTCAGGCCGCGGCCGCCGCCTACGCCAAGGCCTTCAACGACCGCGACTTCACGGCGCTGGCCGAGCAATGGACGACCAACGCCGAGCTCGTCGAGGGGGACGCGCGGTTGCGAGGCCGCGACGCGATCGTGAAGTCGCTCCGCCGCTGGCTCGATCGCCACCCGCAGGCGACGCTCGCCATCGACGTCACCGGCGTCGAGATGCTCGCCGCGCCGCTGGCCCGGGTCTCGGGCGTGATGCGGTTCACCCGGGAGCCCGGTGCCAAGGAGGTCACGTCCCGGTTCGCGAGCCTGCGGGCCCTCGAAGAGGGTTCCTGGCGGCTCGTGGAGTCGGTCGTCACGCCCAGCCACGCTGCGGCGCTCGACGACCTCGACTGGCTGATCGGCACCTGGCGGGCCGATGCCGGACCGCGGGGGGGCGCCGTCGAGGTAACCTTCGAGAAGCCGCTCGGCGGCTTCTGCATTCTGGGCCGGACGCGGGTCGAGCAGCCGCAGGGGGCCGTCCGAGAGGCGATCCAGGTGATCCATGCCGACCGCCGGACGGGCCTCGTGCGGACCTGGGTGTTCGACTCCGCCGGGGCGCGGGCCGAGGGCGTGGTCGAGTTCGACGGCACCTCGTACCACCAGGCGATGGTCGGCACACCGGCGGAGACGGCGTCCGGCCGGGAGGCCAGGTGGGTGCAGGTGATCTCGCCGACCGGCGCGGGGCGGTTCACGCTCCACGCGATCGAGCGGTCGATCGACGGCATGCCGGTGACCGACGGCCGGCCGGTGCATTTCCGAAAGGTTCCGTGAGCGTTGCAGGTGCGGTGACGACCGCGGCTCGGCGGGCAATGCCGGGTGCCCGAGGTTGCGTGACGGTGGAGCGAGAGGGCGGCGGATGCCGCCGCGGATCGACGCCCCAGAGGAGGATGCGATGACGACGCGAGTCTCGGACGGTGCCGAACGGAACGCGCGCCGGATGTGGTGCGGCTTGGCCCTGGTCCTGCTGGCGGTCGCCTGCCAGTCGGCGGTGGCGTGGGCGCACGGCGGCGGCGGCGGCCATGGCGGCGGAGGATTCCACGGGGGCGGCGGCGGGGGCGGCTTCGGTGGCGGAGGACGCGACTTCGGCGGTGGTGGCCGGGATTTCGGCGGCGGCGGGCGTGACTTTGGCGGTGGCGGGCGTGACTTTGGCGGTGGCGGGCGGGATTTCGGCGGTGGTGAACGCGACTTCGGCGAGGCCGGCCGGGATCTGAACGCCGGGCGGGACTTCGGCGGCGCGGGCCGGGGCATCGAGGGCGGGCCGCGGCTCGATGGCGGCGATTCGCTCGATGGCCGCGCGGGCGTTCGTGATTTCGGCGGCGGTCACTTCGCCGGCGCCGGCGACCTCTCGCGAGCCGACTTCCAGCGGATCGCCGACCGCACCGGAGTCGCAGGCGGCGGCCGGGCCGTGCGGCCGTATTCCCGCGACGCGCTGGTGAACCGCGGCGACGCGATCCGCAGCAACTTCTACTCCGGCGGCTGGTACGGCGGACGAGGCTGGTACGACCAGCACTTCAACCGCTGGTGGCCCGGTGGCTGGTGGGGCGGCTACGGCTGGGGCATGGGGGCCGGTGTGCTCACCGGCCTGGCGTGGGGTGAACTGGCCAACTGGGGCGGCTACGCCGCTGTGCCGGTCGCCTACGACTACGGCTCGAACGTCTGCTACTGGGACGACGGCGTCTCCGTCGGCGGAGGCGTCGTCGCCACGGCCGCCGAGTACGGGCAGCAGGCCGCCACCCTGGCCTCGGGCGGCGCCGACGCGGCGATCGCCGCGGACGACCAGTGGCGTCCCCTGGGCGTTTTCGCCCTGGCCCGTCAGGAGGAGACGACGCCCGGCACGTTCCTCAGCCTCGCCATCGACAAGGCCGGCCTCCTGCGCGGCAGCTACTACGATGCCGTGTCCGACACGACGATGAACGTGGTCGGCAAGGTCGACAAGCAGACGCAGCGGGCCGCGTGGACGGTCGGGGACAAGAAGTCTCCGGTCTACGAGGCTGGCCTCTCCAACCTGACGAAGCAACAGACCACGATCCTGGTCCACCGTGACGGCGGCAAGGTGGAGCAGATGCTCCTCGTCCGCGTCGAGGACGGCCGCGACGGCCTCGACGGCGGCCAGGCCGCCTCCGACGCCGCCCGCAAGCCCTCTCCCGGCGACCTGAAGATCAATGCCGCCGGCGACGTGATCGGTGGACGGGAGCCGTGACCGCCAGCCTCGGGAGCCAGAGCGCATGGCAGCCAAGCGGATCGTGATGCGGACGGGCGAGGCCCTCGTCGAGGCCGACGAGGCCTGGAGCGCCGCTGAGCCCGAGGTGGTGATCGGCGAGCTCGACGGGCCAGTCGGCCACGCGATCGCCGGCCTCATCGGCGACCAGGTCAAGGGGCACACGCGGGTCTGGGCCATCCTCAACAGCGACGTGCAGGTCCGTCCGGCGACGCTCATGGTGAGCAAGTACACGGCTCCCAACGCCCGCTACACGAACATCCTCATGGGCACCGTGCAGGCGGCGATCGCCAACGGCGTGCTCGACGCCGTGCGGGCCGGCGACATCCCCAAGGCGAAGGTCAACGACATCGGGATCATCGTCGCGGTCTGGCTCGATCCCGCGGCGGCCGACCCGAAGGTGAAGATCGACCACGAGGTGCTGTTCCGCACGCACCGGGAGGCCACCTCGAAGGCGATCCGCAAGGCGATGCGGAACGAGCCCTCGATCGACTGGCTGCTGAAGAACCAGAAGAAGGTCGGACACTACTTCCACGAACTGGCGGTCAAAGGAGAGCTGTAGACCGCAGTCGGCCCATGAGCAACGCCTCATGCGGCCCCCACTCGACCCGCAGACCTCGCGGGGAAGCGTCTGGTATGCTGCCCGGCATGCGGCGACTGGGAGCTCAGTTCGGCGGGGGCAGCAGGCTCGTCGTGACGACGCTCGCGGTCGTCGCGGCGTTCGTCGTGCCGCCATGGCTGTCCCTGCGGACGCTCGACCGGATGCGGCGGCCGCTCGGCCGCGATCAGGTCCGCGAGATGCAGGTGGCGGCCGAGGCGGAGGGGCGGGCCTCGTGGGGGCATTGGGGCGACCAGCCGGGCCGCTACGTCGCCTGGTCGAACCACTCCAATCGGCTGATCCCGGTCTACGCGTTCGGCATCGGACTCGACGCCGTGTCGGGGACGAACGGCGTCTATCGTGACGCGGCCCGCCTGGCGGAGCTCTACGGCCGCCAGCCCGAGCGGACGCTCAACCCCGAGGCGGCCTACTTCGACCAGACGGACGTCTACCGGCTCCAACGGCTGGCGGCCGACGCGGGCAAGAAGTACGTCGTCCTCGTCGTGTTCGACGGGATGGACTGGCATACGACGCGGACCGCCGCGATCGCGACCACGGGCAGCGTGGCCTACGACTCGGGGCGGGGCACCGGGTTCGCCTTCCAGGACTACCGCGGGGCGCCGACCGACTTCGGCTGGTGCGTGACCAGCCCGGCCAACGACGGCACCAAGGTGGACGTGGATTCCCAGGCGATCCGCAACCCGGGCGGCGAGACGCCCGGCGGCTACGACGCCTCCCGCGGCGGCACGACTCCCTGGGACCCGCGGGCGAGCCTGCGGTACCTGATGGGCCGCGACCGCGACTGCCCGCACGCGGTCACCGATTCGGCCGCGTCGGCGACGGCCCTCTGCAGCGGCCGCAAGACCTACAACGACTCCGTGAACGTCGGGCCGTCGGGCGAGCAGTTCGAGCCGATCGCCCGGCGGCTCCAGGCCGAGGGCTGGGGGGTGGGGGCGGTGTCGAGCGTCCCGGTGTCCCACGCCACGCCGGCGTGCGCCTACGCCAACAACGTCAGCCGCGACGACTACCAGGACATCACCCGCGACCAACTCGGGCTGGCCTCGGTCGCTCACCGCGGCCCGCCTCTGCCCGGCCTCGACGTGCTCATCGGCGGCGGCTGGGGCGTGACGGTCGCGGAGGAAGGGGACCAGGGGCTGAACTTCGAGCCGGGCAACAAGTACGTCGCCGGTTCGACGCTCGCGGCGATCGACGTCTGCCGCGGCGGCCACTACGTGGTGGCCACCCGGACGGCCGGCCGCCGCGGCGGCGAGGTGCTGGCCGCCGCCGCCCGCGAGGCCATGGACCGGGGCGCCCGGCTCTTCGGCCTGTTCGGCGCCGCGGAGGGACACCTCCCGTTCCGCACGGCCGACGGAGACTACGACCCCTCCGCCGCCGCCCCCGACGCCGCGCCGGACGTCGACCGCCTGCGGAAGAAGTACGGCGGGGCGATCCGCTACACCGCCGCCGACGTCCGCGAGAACCCGTCGCTCGCCGAGATGGCGGTGGCCGCGATGGACGTGCTGGCGAGCCGCGGCCGCTTCTGGCTCATGGTGGAGGCGGGCGACGTCGACTGGGCCTCGCATGCCAACAACATCGACACGGCGATCGGGGCGGTCGCCAGCGGCGACGCCGCCTTCCGTGCCGTCGTCGACTGGATCGAGCGGCACGACGCCTGGGAGGAGTCAGCCGTGATCGTCACCAGCGACCACGGCCACCTGTTCGTGCTCACCGACCCCGCGGCGTTCAGCCGGCGATGAGGTCCCGCATCTCGCGGACGGCCCTGGTCATGCCGACCAAGACGGCGCGGGCCACGATCGAGTGGCCGATGTTGAGCTCGCCCATCCCCTCGAGGCGGGCGACCGGGACGACGTTGCGGTAGGTGAGCCCGTGGCCGGCGGCGAGGGCGAGCTTGGCCTGCCGCACCATGCCGGCCGCCCGGGCGAGTGTCACCAGTTCGGCATGGCGGGCCGCGTCGTCCCCGGCGTTGGCGTAGCAACCCGTGTGGAGCTCCACGGCGTGGGCGCCGAGCTCGACGGCGGCGTCGAGCTGCCGGGCGTCGGGGTCGAGGAACAGCGACACGACGATGCCCGCCGCCTGGAGCCGCTTGACGGCTTCCGCCGTGGCCGTCTTGTGGGAGACGACGTCGAGGCCCCCCTCGGTCGTGACCTCCTCGCGCCGCTCGGGGACGAGGGTGACCTGGTCGGGCTTCACCCGGCAGGCGATCTCGATCATCGCCGGGGCCAGGGCGGCCTCGAGGTTGAGCTTCACCTGCACCGTGCGGCGCAGGACCTCGAGGTCGCGGTCCTGGATGTGCCGGCGGTCCTCGCGGAGGTGGACGGTGATCGCGTCGGCGCCTCCGAGTTCGGCCAGCGTGGCCGCCCAGACGGGATCCGGCTCCACGGTCCGCCGCGCCTGGCGGACCGTGGCCACGTGATCGATGTTGACGCCGAGAGTGGCCATCGAACCAGATCGTGGGCCGGCGTCACTGCTTTTGCAAGAGGATGACGGCGTTGCCGCGGGGCGTGCGGACCTT
>JBIIUP010000200.1:0-5590 GCA_044339885.1 Pirellulales bacterium
CTTCGCAACCGGTCTACCGAAGTCGCAACCGGTCTACCGAAGTCGCAACCGGGGCTCGGTCGTGATAGCCCGGTTGCCGTGAAGTAGCCCGGTTGCCGTGCAACCGGGGGCCCCAGGGTGCGGTGCCGATCGACCGCGGGGCTGACCCCGGATCCGGTTGCATGGCAACCGGTCTACCGAAGACGCAACCGGTCTACCGAAGACGCAACCGGTCTACCGAAGTCGCAACCGGTCTACCGAAGTCGCAACCGGTCTACCGAAGTCGCAACCGGGGCTCGGTCGTGATAGCCCGGTTGCCGTGAAGTAGCCCGGTTGCCGTGCAACCGGGGGCCCCAGGGTGCGGTGCCGATCGACCGCGGGGCAGACCGCGAATCCGGTTGCATGGCAACCGGTCTACCGAAGAGGCAACCGGTCGGCCGACCGCCGATTCACGGCTGGGCCATCGATCGCGTGAGCGATTCCAGGACGTCGCTCGCCGGAGGCACGAAGCTGGTGTCGAGCGCCTGCAGCGCCTCGATGCGGTCGATGTCGATCAGGACGGGAGGGTCTTCCGCTCCCGCCACGCTGAACCCCAGGAGCCGGACCCGGGGCGGCTCGATCACCAGCCGGAGCGGCCGAATCCGTTGCCGGTCCAGCCGCCCGTCATCCGCACGGGTGCCGACCTCGATCTCGTGGCAGTCGGTGATCGCCGTGCTCAGGGCCGAAATGAGCCGTGGCCGCGAGGCGTACCGCGACGGGCAGTCGTTCGTGACGTGGAAGACGCCCCGCGCCGCCTCCATCCGCGTTAGCAGCTCGCCCGGCACCGCCCGCTCGATCTTGCTCCGCAGGGACTCGATGCCCGTCCAGAGCACCGTGCCCTCGAACGTCCGCAGGAGGTCGCGGCCCACCATGAAGGCCACGAGTTCCAGGATCGTGATCGGCTCGGCCGGGATCCGGCGGTCCGCCAGCAGTTCCTTGTGGAGCACCCAGCCGTGCCGCCGGCCACCGTGGAGCGACGGATGGTCGATCGGATACCCGCAGGCCTGGAGGAACTCGCAGTCGCGGTGCAGCGTGCGAGCCGAGAGCCGGGAGAGGCCGAGCCGCTCCTTGAGGGCAGCTATCAGGGCCTGGTCTTCCAGCGGCTGCCGGGCGGTGGACAGGATTTCGAGAACGGCGAAAATGCGGAGAAATTGCTCATACCGGGCAAAGTTGCGAGCCATGGTGTTTCCGAAGAGGACGACCCGGCCCGGTACGCTCCGATCGAACGGACACGAAGCGACACCGCCCGGATCGGCGGCGAACATCCTGCCGTCGATGTCATCGGCTCACGACGACTTACTGCTAGAATCTTGGATTCCAGATCGGCACCTTTGGTCAAGAACAGCTCGCGGGCCGGTACACCCCGCGTCCGAACGACATTCGCTCGGGGGAGTCAATTGACCCGGAGGAAAGCCCCCGTTGCCGCCCCGACCGCGGCACGGCCCCCGCGGGGCGGCATGCCGCTGGGGATGCTCAGGCGGCCCCGCGGGGTCTGCGCGGCCGGCGGCCCGCTGCGGCGGCATGGCCCGTGACGCCCGCTGCGGACCACTTCTCCGCAGCCTCCACGAGGCGATCCACCATCGTCAGCAACTGGAGCTGCGTCAGCTTCCCGTCCTCGACCACCGTCTCGACGACGAGCCGAACGTCTGCGGTGTCGGCCTCGTACTCGACGCCGACCAGGGGCGTGTCGGCTGCCATCCGGCAGCAGGCCAGGCACGTCGCCGCGGGATCGGAGGATGCCGGGAACGCCCGATGGACGGCGGCCCGGCAGCGGTGGCCATCGTCTGGTGCATCGAGCCGGACGATGAGGAGTTTCTCACCCCGCAGGTTGCGGTAGCTCCGCGTCACGAAGACGGCACGAATCGCCCCCTCTTCCACGTCGAGGTGGTGACGAACACCCTCCCGAGCAAGCAGTTTCGCGCACTGAGACAGACTCATGGCCATGATGGACTCCTTGCCTGGGCCTCGATCGAACGCTTGTCCCCACGGTGCCGGCCGCACACGACCAGACCCCCCACCCAAGAACTAGGCGGTTTATATCCGGCGGTCTGCGAACCTCAAAGGCGAGTTCGCGCACCAAAACGTGCCCAGTCAGACCAAACGTGCCCAGTCAGACCAAACGTGCCCAGTCAGACCAAACGTGCCCAGTCAGACCAAACGTGCCCAGTCAGACCAAACGTGCCCAGCGGCCACACTTCGAAGCAAGAAGGTTTCGATGAGGGCTTTCGCTAGCCGACGACGGGCCAGCGGAGGGCGTACTCGGGCCGCTCGGCGACCACCGGCTGTTCCGGTACCCACGCGAGGACGACGTCCTCGACGACGATGTCGGTCTTCTTGGCGGGCACCTCGACCTGTTCCAGCTCGATCCGCTCGGGCGCCGACTCCAGGCGAATCCGCTCGAGCTCCTCCTCGATGCGGGACTCGAGCTCGACCCGCTTCTCCTCGAGCGTGGCCAGGCTCTCTTCGGCATGGGCCACGTCGGCCTGCTGGCGGGCGGCGCGACTGGCCGACCGCATCGAGGTGGCCGCGCGACCGATGTTCGTGGCGCTGGCCTTTTTGCGGCCCAGGAGGGCGCCAAGCACCGCCGAGCCGATCGAGACGTATGTCTGCAGCGACTGGTTCTTGGCCTCCGCCTTCTCCCGCTCGACCTTCTGCCGGGCCCGCTCGATCCGGTCGACGACCGCGGCGAGCTTCACGGCGTGCTTGTCGCGGACCTTCTCGATCTCCGCATCACGCCACTCGCGGACGCGGAGGGCGATCCGAGACCGGAATTCGCCCTCCGTCTCGTCGGGCCGGGAGACGGCGTCGATCGCGGGCACCGCATAGGCCGTGAGCTTCGTGCGGCCCAGGAACCCCTTGAGCGACGTGCCGAGCGTCGCGTAGCCGCGCGGGCCGGCGAGGGCGGCCGGCAGGCTCGCGAACGACCCGGTTCGCGGGGCCGGCTCGATCTGCGGCGGCTGCGGCAGCGGCGACCCGGCTTCCCAGGCCGACTCTCCGAGCGAGTCGCCGGCGGGGCTCATCATGATCACCTCCCGGTCGACCTCGATGCCGGTGCCGGCCTTGCCGTACCGCACCCGGGCCCGGCCGAGGACCGCGGGGCGGTAGACGAGGCGGTCGTCCGGGCCGACGGAGCCGCACGGCGCCAGGAAGACCTCGCGGACGCCCGGCGGCAGGATCGGCCGCGGGCCGCCCGTGGCTGCGCTCGACGTCGCGGCCTGCGTCGCCGGCGCGGCCCCCGCCGCGTGCGGCACCGCGGCCGTGAGCCGCCGGATCTCCTCCCGCAACAGCGGCCCGCGCAGGTAGGCCATCGTCCACCGCGTCTGGAAGAGCGTCTCCTCGTCGCCGTGGACGCTGTGCATGAGAAACCGCCGTTGCTCGAGCCCGGAGAGGAGCTTGTCGATCCGCTGGCGGTCGAACCCGCCGCCGGCGCTCGCGGCCGCGCCCTCCAGGCCGTCGAGGACGCGGGCCTTGTCGCGGGCCGTCTGCAGCCGGCCCAGGAACCAGAGGCCGGCGTTGGAGAGCCCCTTGTAGTCGAGGTCGACGGGGTTCTGCGTGGCGAGCACCACGCCCAGGCCGTAGGCCCGGGCCTGCTTCATGAGCGTGAGGATCGGCATCTTGCTTGGCGGGTTCGCCGTGGGCGGCACGTAGCCGAAGACCTCGTCCATGAGGAACAGCGCCTTCAGCGACGACGTGCCCCCCTGCCCCCGCATCCACGACACGGCGGCGCCGGCCAGGAGCGTCACGAAGGCCATCCGCTGGGCGTCGGAGAGGTGCGCGATCGACACCACCGCCACCCGCGGCTTTCCGGCAGGCGTCCACAGGAGGCGACCCAGATCCAGGGGCTCGCCGTCGAGCCAGGCATCGAAGCCCGGCGCCGCGGCCACCGTGTTGAGCTTGCTGGCGAGCTGAAAGCGGTCCCCTGCGGGGAAGAAGTTTTCCAGGTCGAGGAAGCCGACCCGCTCGATCGGCGGCGTGGGGATGGCGCGGACGAGCGTGCCGAAGTCGACCTTGCCTCCCGTCTTCCACAGGGCATCCAGGATCGCCGACAGCAGCACGTGCTCGCGGCTCGTGCCCGGCTCGGCGTCGATGCCCACCAGCGCGAGGATCGCCGACACGAGCGACTCGATCCGCTCGCGGCGGGCCTCGGGGTCGTCGAGGATCTCCTGCGGCGGCGCGTCGAGACTGCCGAGCATCGCCAGCGGCCGGCCCGTGCGGCTGCCCGGCGTGTAGACGGCCATTTCGGCCGCCTCGTGAAGGCGGCGGATGCGGTCGCCCGACTGGCCGCTCGCCGCGAGGCCGTCCGCCCATTTTCGCGCGGTCCTCTCGGCGAGGGCCTCGAGGGTCGTGCCCTCGCGCTTCGCGGCGTCGGGCTCGATCCAGGGCAGGAAGTCGGTCGGCGCGAGGTTCGGGAACGAGAGCAGGATGTTGGCGAGGTCGCCCTTGGGGTCGATGACGAGCGTGGGGATGCCGTCGATCGCGGCCTCCTCGACGAGGCCGATCAAGAGCCCCGTCTTGCCGCTGCCGGTCATCCCCACGCACACGGCGTGGGTGGTGAACCTCCGCGCGTCGACGAGCACGGGCTCGCCGGTCGCCGTGCCGCTCGCGGAATCGACCTTGCGGCCGAGATAGAAGACGCCGAGCCCCTCGATCGACTCGGGGAGATTCTCCGCCGTCGCCTCCCGCACCTTCGCCCGCTTCGCCGCCTTCGCCATCGGATGCCCTCCTCGCGTGCCGTTCACCGGACCGTGATTCGACGGTCCGGCCGTGTTTCGTGCAACTTCGCGGGCGTCAGCCGGCGAACACGTCGATCGCCACGCCCGCGCCGAGGCCGACTGCGGCGGCCCGCGCCGAGAATTCGGCGAGGGCCCGGCGGCCGGTCGTGCCGAGGTCGAGCGTCCAGTCGTTCACGTAAAGCTCGACGTGTCGCATGAGGACGTCGTCGGCGAACTCCTGGGCGTGGGCCCGCATCGTGGGCAGCGGGGCCGCCGGATCGGCCAGCGCGAGGGCCAGCGATTCATGGATCGCCCGCTGGACCGCGGCGATCGCGTCGGCGGGGAGCCGGCGCGAAGCCACGATCCCGCCGAGCGGCAGCGGGGACGACGTCTCGTTCTCCCAGCGGGCCCCGAGATCCTCGACGAGGTGGAGGCCGTGCGCCTGATAGGTGAACCGGCCCTCGTGGATGCAAACGCCGAAGTCGGCCGTGCCGGCAGCGAGCCGGGGCATGATCTCGGAGAAGACGACCTGCTCGACGCGGGTCGTGTGCGCATGGAAGAGCGTGAACAGGAGCGCCGCGGTCGTATGCGATCCCGGGCAGAGCGTGAGCTGCCGCTGGTCGTGCGGCCGCGAGTCTTCCGCGGCCGCCAGGAGGAGCGGCCCCACGCCGAAGCCCAGGGCCGAGCCGCTCGGCAGTACGACCACCCGCCCGGCCATGGCGAGGGCGGCGGCGAAGCTCACCTTGCAGACGTCGAACTCCCCGCGGAGCATCCGCTCGTTGAGCTCTTCGATGTCGAACAGCTCGATGGCGACGTCGAGGCCGCGGGCCTGCACGGCCCCGGTGAGCAGGCCGTGGAAG
>JBIIUP010000201.1:0-5572 GCA_044339885.1 Pirellulales bacterium
TAGTACGAGAGGATTTGGAAGGACGTTCCTCTGGTGTTCCAGTTGTCGCGCTAGCGGCACGGCTGGATAGCTATGAACGGAACGGATAAACGCTGAAAGCATATAAGCGTGAAGCCCGCCCCAAGATCAGGTTTCGTAGGGTTTTAAACCCGAAAGTCCCCTGGAAGACGACCAGGTTGATAGGCCGGACGTGTACGTGCAGCAATGCACTCAGCTAACCGGTACTAACGGACGAACGCTTGACCACTCGTATCGATTGCTTGCGAGCAATCTCGATCAGGCGAGTGCTCCGGATGCACCATGGGTGTATCATGCCGGAGCATGCCAATTACCACGACCACCGCATTGTCCGTCGCCGCCTTGGCGACGACGGATGCAACCTTTCGCCGCGAAGGCGGCGAACCGGTATTTCCGGTGAACACATCTGGAAGGTCACACCCGTTCCCATCCCGAACACGGTAGTTAAGCTTCCAGAGCCGATGGTAGTGCCACAAGCGCGAGAGTAGGTATCGCCGGAATTTTCTTCGCCTGGCCCGCACGGCCAAAAAGCCGTGCGGGCCAGTGTCGTTTTTGTGGTCCAGGATCCTCCCTCGGGTCCTCCCTTGATGGGGGCGGTCGGTTCGCGACTCTGGGCGGGTCCGTCACAGGAGATCGAACGGCGGGTCAGCACCGCTCGAGGAGCCCGCGGATCAGCTCCAGCGGCAGACCGACGACGTTCGTCTCGCTGCCCGCCACCAGCCGCAGCGGGAGACGGTCGTCCTGGTAGCCGCAGGCACCGGCCTTGCCCTGCCAGAGCCCGCTGTCGAGATACCAGGCCAGAAATTCCCGTGTCAGGGGGCCCATTTCGAGGATGCTCTCGGCGGCGTCCAGGAGCGGCTCACCGTCGGGCTGCCGCCAGAGGCAGACGCCCGTGACGACGCGATGGAATCGACACGAGAGAGCCTCGAGCATCCGCCTGGCGTCCGCCCGGTCCACGGGCTTTCCCAGCGGCTCGCCGCCGACTTCGCTGAGCGTGTCACAGGCGAGGATCGTTCCTGCGACCCCGGTCGCGGCGACGGCCGCGGCCTTCGCCAGCGCCAGCCGGCGGACGTAGTCCTCGAGCGATTCGGCCGCAGCCCGCGGCGGTGCCCCGGATTCCGCGGACTCGGGCGGTTCGACCACGCGGACGGCCCAGCCCTCGCGCCGTGCCAGATCCAGCCGTCGGGGCGAGCGGCTTGCAAGGACGATCTGCCGAGGCGACGCTGCGGGCATGGGGCCGCTGCCGATCATTCACGAGGACGACGCGATCATCGCGGTGGCCAAGCCGGCGGGCCTGGCTACCGCCAATGTACCGGCTGGCGAGGCGAGCCTGTTCACCGTCGTCCGTCGGATGCTGGCCGACCGCACCCGCCGGCCGGAGGGAGCGTTGCCTTTCCTGGGCGTCGTGAGCCGCCTCGACCGGCACGTGTCCGGCGTCGTCGTCCTGGCGAAAACCTCCGCCGCGGCCGCGAAGCTCGTCGCGCAATTTCGCGACCGTTCGGTGGCCAAGACCTACGTGGCCCTCGTCGAGGGACGGTTCCCCGCCCCCTTGGGCACCTGGACGACGTGGCACGACGCGCTCGAGCGACCCGACCGTGGGCCGACGCGGCAGGCCACCGGGAACGAGACGGGCCAGACGGCGACGCTCCGGGCCCGGGTCACCCGCAGGCTCGGCGAGGTTTCGCTCGTGGAGCTCGAACCGGCGACCGGACGGCGCCACCAGCTCCGGGCTCAGCTGGCCGCCCGCGGCTGCCCGATCGTGGGCGACCGCCGGTACGGCGCCCGGCTGCCGTTCCCCGAGGGGATCGCGCTGCATGCGCGGCTGCTCGCCTTCGACCATCCGCTCACCGGGGCCCGACTGCTCTTGGGGGCCGAGTTTCCCGACTGTTGGCGACAGCGGTTTTCGCAGGCTCTGGCCGCGGCACCGCCCCTGCCGGAGTAGACTCGGTCTCACCACTCCCCCGGACGAACCCGATCACGGACATGCCGACCGCACCGGAACCGAAAGGTCGCTCGAAGCGGGAGACCGCGGTCGCCAGCGGCCTCGTCACGGCGGCGGAGGTCGAGGCCGCCTCCGTCGTCGCCCGAGACCGGCTGCCCGGTTCCGCGACTCCCGAGCAGGCCCTCGACGACGCCACGATCGAGGTGCTGATCGAGCAGGGAAAGCTGACCCCGTTCCAGGCCCGGGAGATCGGTGCCGGTCGCACGCGGTTTCGGCTCGGCCAATACACCGTGATCGACGAGATCGGCCGGGGCGGCATGGGGCAGGTGTTCAAGGCCGAGCACGCCCTGATGGGGCGGCATGTGGCCGTGAAGGTGCTGCCACGGGCCAAAGCCACGCCCGAGTCGGAGGCGGCCTTCCGGCGGGAGGTGCGGATCCTCGGACGGCTCGACCACGAGAACCTCGTCCGGGCCTTCGATGCCGGCTACGACGCGATGGTCTACTACCTCGTCACGGAACTCGTCGCCGGCCTCGACATGCGGCGGCACGTCCGCGCGTTCGGCCCGATCGGGGAGACCGAGGCGGCCTCGGTGTTCGTGCAGGTGGCCAAGGCCCTGTCGTTCGCCCACGAGCAGCGGCTCATCCACAGGGACGTCAAGCCCGGCAACATCATCGTCATGGACGACGGCCGGGCGAAGCTGCTGGACCTCGGGCTCGCCGGCTCCTCGCTCGAGGAGGAGGCGATCCGGCTGGGCCGCGTGGTGGGAACGATGGACTACATCGCGCCGGAACAGATCCGGTCGCCAGACGACGTCGGCCCACCGGCCGACGTCTACGCGCTGGGATGCACGCTGTACTTCGCGATCACCGGCCGGGTGCCTTTTCCCGGCGGGACGCGGAAGGAGAAGATGCAGCGGCACCTCGCGGAACAGCCCACCCCCATCCGCGAGCTCGCGCCGCAGGTCAGCCCCGCATTCTGCAGCGTCGTCGAGGCGATGATGGCGAAGTCGGAGGGCCAGCGGATCGGGTCGGCCGCCGAGGTCATCGCCCGGCTGCGTCCCTGGACCCCGGAGCACACCGTGCCCCTGCCGCGGCTGCCCGCGGGCCGCACGCCCCGGCCTGCAGCGGCACCCGGTGGCGACGGCGGTGATTCCTGGGGCAGTCACGGGGCAGGGGAGTCATCCACGCCGGGACTCGAGGCGGACACGTCGCTGCTCCGCGAGCCTCCCGCCGTCCCCCCGCCGGCCGCCGATTGGCAGGAGCGTCTCGTCGCCGGGGTCGAGGGAACGATCGGAATCCTCGCGAACCCGCGGACGGCGGTCCCCACGCTGGTTCGGGGCCTGATCGCGGCCGCGGTCGGCGCCGCGGTGATCGCCGGGGTCCGATCCGCCTCCTCGGAATGGTCTCTCGGTCTACCGGCCTTCGTCACGCCGGCGACGTGTGGGTTCACGGTCTTCGTCGTCGCGGTGACGCGCCAGGTCGTGAAGCGGCTGGAATCCCGCCCCCGCGGAACGCGTGAGCCTCGTTGACAGACCCCCGGCTGCGTTCTACCACATAGCGTTCGACGGCCGCGGCGCGGCCCTTGGGACAGGTAGCTCAGTTGGTAGAGCAACGGACTGAAAATCCGTGTGTCGCCGGTTCGATCCCGGCCCTGTCCACTGTCAGCCCTCCGTGGGCAGCCGGTTCGGCACCGCCGCCTGGTCTGCGAGCGGCTCTTCCTGCAGCGGCAGCCGGACGGTGATCCGCGTCCCGGCTCCCGGCTCGCTCTCCACCCGGCAAGTCCCGCCGGCCAGGAGCACCCGTTCCGACATGCCGACGAGGCCGAACCCCCGCTGGCCGGCCGCGCGAACGTCGAAACCACAGCCGGAGTCCTCGACCTCCACGTCCACCCGATCGCCCGCGCGACGGGCCCGGACGCGGATCGAGCCGGCCGCTGCGTGCTTGCGGGCGTTGCTGAGGGATTCCTGGACGATGCGGTAGACGGTCGTCTGGAGTGACCGGGGGATTCCGTCGATGCCCTCGTCCAGGTCGGCCTCGACGCCGACCGCCATCTCCGTGAACTGGCCGACGAGCTCCTCGAGCGCCGCCTTGAGCCCCAGATCGTCGAGCGCCGCCGGACGGATGCCGCGGATCACCCGCCGTCCGTCCTCGAGACCCTTGGACAGGAACTCCACCACCGCGTCGACCGTCGCCGCGACCTCGGGCTCCAGGCGATCCAGCGGCAGCGACTCGAGCATCATTTTCGAACCGACGGCGTATTGGATCAGGCCGTCGTGGAACTCGTGGCAGAGGATCTGCTTCTCGCTCTCCTGCACTTCGATGAGGCGGCGCAAGACCCGTTCCTTGCGCTCCAGGCTCTCCCGGGCCTGCTTGAGCTCGGTGACGTCGGCCGAAATGCCACCGACGGCGATCACGTGCCCCTTGGAATTGAAGATCGGGAACTTCACGGAGACGTAGTCGTGCGGGCCGTCGGGGTGTGGAATGACTTCCTCGAAGGTCAGTTCCCGGCCGGACTTCCAGACCTGCCCGTCGGTCTCCACGAAGTTCCTGGCGACGTCGGCCGGAAACCAGTCGTAGGGCGTCGTGCCCGGGCGGAAGTGCCTCATGGTCGGCCAGATCTCGGCGTGCCGACGGTTCACCAGCAGGTAACGCCCCTGGAGATCCTTCACGTAGATGGAGGCGGTGGAGTGGTCGATCAGGCTGCGGAGCTGGGAATCCTTCTCCCGGAGCCGCCGCCGGCTCACCGCGAGGAAGGCCGCCACGCAGAGCCCGCAGGCGGCGATCGCGCCGACGACGACGGCATCGCGCCACGGTTCGGGAATCACCCCCGCTAGCGCCGCGACCGAGGTCGTCGAGGAACCGATCGGCATTCCTTCCCAGCCCTCCGCCCGCATCGGTCGTCCCCCCGAAAAGAAGCGGGCGGTGTCGCCCGCGACACCGCCCGCTCGAAGCTTGTCCGTGCGACTCCGCTGCCGGCGACGCTCAGCCGGAAACCATCGCCTTGAGATTCTTCAAGGCGCGGACGCGGACCTTGACGCTGGCCGGCTTCGCGGGCCGATCCTGCAGCTCGCCGGTGAACGGGTTCTTCACGCCCTTCTGCGCCGGACGGGCCGGAACCTTGCGGCGCTCGATCTTGACGAGGCCCGGAATCGAGAACACGCCGATTCCCGAACCCTTGAGGGCACGCTGGATCTCGTGGGTCAGCGACTCCATGACGGCCACGACGTCCTTCTTTTGCAGACCGGTCGTCTCGGAGATGCTCCGCATGATCTCCGTCTTCGTCAGGGGCTTGTTGCCGGACTTCTTTGCCATCGCGTGTTTCCTCCAAACGGAAAAATTGTGTGCGGCCGAACGAGTGCCGCGCCGGAAAAAATCGGCCAAAATGCCGAACGCGAGGGAGATTGTGGGCTCTGGAAACGAAATTGCAACCGACAAAACAGCTCTCGACCACGAAAAAGAGGCTTTTTCCGACCCCCCGACGGCCCTGGGAGCCGGAAAGACGCCTCCCTGGCGGCCCCCCGTGGCGTGCCGGTTCCCTAGGATAGAGCAATGGTTCGAGGGGCCGAGCCGGCACCGGCGGGCCCGCGGTGGCCGTCGAGTTCGGAAGGTTCC
>JBIIUP010000202.1:0-5570 GCA_044339885.1 Pirellulales bacterium
CTGCCGAGCTGTACCTCGTCGACGAGCGTGCGTACTCCCGCCGACTGTTCTGTGAGCGTGCGGATGGCCGCGGCGACGTCGTCGACCTTCTTCTTGCCCGAGTGCGAACGGGCGATCGACTCCTCGATCAGCTCCGCCGTCTCGCGGGCCGCCTGCGCGGACCGTTGGGCGAGGCTGCGTACCTCGTCGGCCACGACGGCGAACCCCAGCCCGGCCTCGCCGGCCCGCGCGGCCTCGACCGCCGCGTTGAGCGCGAGAATGTTGGTTTGGAAGGCAATCTCGTCGATCACCTTGATGATCCGTGAGATCCGGCCGCCCGCCGTGTCGATCTCGTCCATCGCGGTCACCATGTCGCCGAGGAGCGCGCCGGTGGCACGAAACTGTTCCTGCTCTCGCCCGACCAATTCGCCAGCGGCGCTCGTCTTCTGGGTGTTGACGGTCGCCATGGAGCTCGTCTCGCGGGCCGATGCTGCGATGTCCTCGATCGACGCCACCTGTTCCGCCGACCCTTCCGCGAGAGAGCGGCTCGCCGCGGCGACCTGCGCCGCGCCGCTGGCGACGTATTCCGACGTGCTCGACAGGTCGTCGATCGCCCGCCGCAGACTGCGGCCGTGGCGGCGAATGCTCAGCCAGGCGATCGCTGCGGCGAGGGTGGCGAGCCCGACCACGCACAGCATCAGGCGGTCGCTGCGGACCTGCGCCGCCCTGGCCGCCGCATCGGTGCGGCGGTCGAGCATGCTCTCGAACTCGCCGATCGGGGTCATGATCAGCTCCTTGTCCGAGTGATACTTTTCGTCGTGCATGATTCGGCGGGCCATCTCCGGGTCGGGCTTGCCCGAGCGCGTGTAGCCCCCCTTGCCGTCGTCGAACTCCCCCTTCATCGCATGCATGGCGATCGTCTCGGTGGTGACCAGCGCGTTGGAGTTGTCCTCGGCCTCCTTGAGCTTGGCGAACTCCTCGGCGGTGAATCCCTGCTGCTCCATCAGTCGCCGCAGCGGCACGGTGCGGCCGTCGGGGCGGGGCTTCACGCCGTTGCGGACTTCCAGGATGCGCCAGAAGGCCTGCTCGTAGGCCGGATCACCCGTGACCACGTAGGTCCGCGCCATGCGCGTCAGCTCGTCGGAACTGGCGCGGAGATCGTGGGCGAGTTGGTACGACGCGTAGCGGTTGGCATGAGCCCGGGTGAGCGCGTTCTGGTTGGTGAACGCCAGCACCGACAGCGCCACGAGGCCGACAATCGGGCCCAAGGTCGTCAGCCGAAGTCGCTGGAGCGTGTTCATGGTCGTTCCCTCACGGCAAATGCACGCCCTCCGCGAGCCGCGGTCCGGCGTCATCTCGATTCGAGTGTAGTTCGGACTGCCCGGCCCTGCGGTCCGCGGGCGTACAGCCGTCACAACCTGCATTGGCGGCCCGGAGCCGGCAGGCGGACGCCCGGGAAAAATGGCCCGCTCACTGAGCTAGGATTGGAGGGTGCCAGCTCCGCTGAGCCCGCCCGTCGCTCCGCAGTCCATACATGACCGCCGACCCAGCCACCGTCGCGGCCGCGCGCAACCTCCTGCAGCGGATCGCCCTGGAACTCGCCTTTGCGGATCCGCAGGGCACGAGCGACGCCGCCGCCCTGCGCGACCTCGTGCAGCAGCTCGCCACCAAGGTCGACGCGGCCGATCCCGCGATCGCCGAGTCGGTGCGGCAGATGCTCGATCTGCTGTCCGCCCCTGTGGGGCTCACGTCCGACGCGATCGCGCGGTGCAACGCGTGGCAGCCCTGGGCGGTGGACGCCGTCACCGCCTGGGAACGCGGGCAGCCGCTGCCGCCCCCCCCCGCGGCGTCGACAGCGGTGCCCGCCCCCGTGGTTCCAACGCGGCTCCGCCCTGCACCACTCACCGGGGGAGAGCCGGTGCAGGTTCTCCCCACGGGCCACGCCCCCGAGATCATGCGGATGTTCTGCGAGGAGGCGACCGACCTGCTTCGCGACATCGAGCAGGGCGTGCTCGTGCTGGAGACGCGGCCCGACGATCCCGACACGCTCGCGACCGTGTTTCGCGCCTTCCACACGTTCAAAGGCAACGCCGGCATGCTCTCGCTCGCGGCGCCGCAGATGCTCGCCCACGAGCTCGAATCGCTCCTCGACGCCGCGCGGCAGAGAACGCTGCTGCTCGATCGTGAGGCCGTCGACGTGATTCTCTGCGGCGCCGACGCGTTCTCCAGGTTCGTCACCGAGACCGCCGCCCAACTCGACGGCGTTGAGACCGGCCGTCCGATCCTGCTGCCTGTCAGCGGCATCGTAGAACGGGTGCGGAGCCTGCTGGCTCGCAAGCCGCAGCCCGAGCCGGCGCGTCCGCCCGAAGCCGTCACCGCGCCGGAGCCACCGGCGGCCCCAAAGGCGGAACCCCCGCCCCAGCCTGTCTCCGCGGCTCCACAGCGCGAGGCCGCGGCCACCGCTCCCGCGGCGCGGCCCGCCTCCGGGACCGGCAGCATCCGCGTCGACACCACGAAGCTCGACGGGCTGATCGATCTCGTCGGAGAGCTCGTGATCGCCCAATCGATGGTCGTGCAGCACGGCGGCATCACCGCGTCCGCCGACGAGCAACTGGCCCGCGCCCTCGGCCAGCTCCGCGGTATCACCAAGGATCTCCAGCGGACGACGATGGCGCTCCGCATGGTGCCGATCAGTGGAGTCTTCCAGAAGATGTCACGGCTCGTCCGCGACGTCTCCGCCCAACTCGGCAAGGACATCCGGCTCGTTATCGACGGCGAGGAGACCGAGCTCGATCGCACCGTGATCGAGGAGATCGGCGATCCGCTCGTGCACATGATCCGTAACTCGGCCGACCACGGGATCGAGCCGGCGGCGGAACGGTTGGCGGCGGGCAAGCCGCCGGCCGGCACGATCACCCTCCGCGCGTTTCACCAGGGGGGCTTCGTCGTCGTGCGCATCTCCGACGACGGCCGCGGCCTCGACCCGGCGCGGATCCGGGCGACCGCCGAGGCCCGCGGGATCGTATCGCGGTTGACGCCGCTCGAACCACGGGAGGTGCTGGAGCTGATTTTCGCGCCCGGCTTCTCCACGGCCGCAGCCGTCACCGACCTCTCGGGCCGAGGGGTCGGCATGGACGTGGTCCGCCGCAACATCGAGAAGCTCCGCGGCAAGATCGAGATCGATTCGACCCCGGGTCGCGGCACCACGTTCACGATCTCGATCCCACTCACCCTTGCGATCATCGAGGGGCTGTTGGTGGCGGTCGGCGACCAGCGCTACGTGATCCCCACGCTCTCGGTGGTGGAGTCGTTCCGCCCCCGGGTCGACGAGGTGTCGGTGGTGCATGGACGCGGGGAGCTGGTCACGGTGCGGGGCAGGCAGGTGCCGCTCCTGCGGCTGGGTCCCCACCTCGGCATCCCGGGCACCGTCACCGACCCGACCCGCGGCATCGTCGTCGTCGTGGAATCGGGGAGCGACAGCCGCTGCCTGCTGGTGGACGACCTGCTCGGCCGGCAGGAAGTGGTAATCAAGAGCCTCGGCGAGATGTTTCCCCCCCGCGCCGGATTTGCGGGTGCGGCCATCCTTGCCGACGGCCGCGTGGGGCTGATCCTCGACACTAACGCCCTGGTTCGACTGAAACCAAGACCGACTCCGGAGGCCGCGGCCTGACCGGCCGGCGGACATGCGATGCACGCCACAGCATCCCATCACGACGACGCCGCCCGGCGGCCCGCGCGGGCGCAGGCAGGCAAGTACCTCACGTTCAGGCTCGGCGGCGAGCGCTACGGCCTGCCCGTGCTCACGGTGCGGGAGATCATCCGCCTGCTGCCGATCACACCGGTTGCCTCGATGCCGGGCCATGTCCGGGGCGTCATCAACCTCCGGGGCAAGGTGATCCCGGTGGTCGACCTGCGAACGCGTTTCAGCCTGACGACGACCCCCGACAACGACCGCACCTGCATCATCGTCACCCAGGTGGCGGCGGCGGCGGGCGGCCGCGGCTACGGCGTGATCGTCGAGAGCGTGGAGGAGGTGGTGGCCTTCCAGGCCGATGACATCGAGCCGACGCCCGACTTCGGCGGTGCCGTCGACGTGCGGTTCATCACCGGGATCGCCACATCGGGAACCACGCTGACCGCGCTCATCGACCTCGACACGATCGCGGCCGCCGATTTTCTTCACGCCGCATCAGCCGCCAACGAGTCCGCCACGTGACCACTCCTCTCCTGCCCCGGCAGTTCACCGTCGCCGTCACCTCCGCCGCGCTCGCCGCCCTGGCGCTGGCTCTCGGCACGCTTGCCGGCTGCTGGAGCCATGAGTCCGGCGTCGGCGGCGTCTCGACGCCGCAGCAGGAGACGCTCCGCCAGGCAAACGTCGCACTCGCCGTGGCCACGCTCGTGGCCGTCGGGCTCGCCGCAGCGGCAGCCCGTTCCGCCCGCTCGAAGCTCCGCGCGACGGCCAGCGCGGTCGATGCGGCCGCCACGCGGGCGACGGCCGTGGCACGGTTGGTGGCCGACGCGGGCCGGGCGGTCGCCGCCGGCTGCACCGCCCAGGGATCGTCGGTGACCGAGACGGGCGCGGCGCTCGAGCAGATGTCGGCGATGATCCGCAGCACGGCCGACAACGCTGCCCAGGCCAAGGACCTCGCCGCCCAGGCCCGCTCGGCCGCGGATGCGGGCGCCGCGACGATGACCGAGATGAGCGGCGCGATGCGGGCGATCGAGACGGCGAGCGGCGAGGTGGCGAAGATCGTCAAGCAGATCGACCAGATCGCATTCCAGACCAATATCCTCGCGCTCAACGCCGCCGTGGAGGCAGCGCGGGCGGGGGAGGCCGGCGCCGGGTTCGCGGTCGTGGCCGACGAGGTGCGGTCACTCGCGCAGCGGAGCGCCGCCGCGGCCCGCGAGACGGCCGAGAAGATCGCCGCGGCGATCGCCAGCAGCCAGCAGGGTTCCGCGAGTTGCGGCCGGGTGGAGAAGTCGCTGGGCGAGATCGCCGCGAAGGTGAGCGCCGCCGACGGTCTCGTCGCCGACATCGCCACGGCGGCCCGCGAGCAGGCACAGGGCATCCGTGAGATCGGCGCCGCCGTGGCCCGCATGGACTTGGCGACGCAGGAGACGGCCGCGACCGCGGAGCGGGCCGCGACGGCCGCCGCCGGACTCGTGGTGGAGGTGGAGGCCTGGCGCGACCATGCCGACGGTGACGGCGTGAACGAGCCGGCATCGCGGACGCCCGTCGCGGAGCCCCCGGGGGCGATCGAGGCAATTCCGAGCGTGGCCCGCCCGGGGCGGCGTCGAGTTCCACCGCGGACCCGCGGCCCCCTGATTCCCATGCCTGGCGATCCTGCCACGGTCCCCGATGCGGAGGAGCGTCACTTCCGCGACTTTTGAAGACGCCGCGGAGGATGCCGGGCCAGCACCACACCATGCCGTCTCCAGACCTGGAACTGTCCGCCCGCGACTTTGAATTCCTCTCGCGTCTGGTCTATGACCGCAGCCGGATCTGTCTCGGTCCGGAGAAGCGGTCGCTCGCGGCCGGCCGACTCACCCGGCACCTGCGGTCGCTGGGATGCGAGGGATTCGCCGCGTAC
>JBIIUP010000032.1:0-18750 GCA_044339885.1 Pirellulales bacterium
TGAGAGGCGACCGGGCTATGACGGGGCGACCGGGCTATGACGGGGCGACCGGGCTGCGAGGAAGGCAGCCGATAGCGTGGGAAAAGAAAAGGACCCGTGGGTTTTGAGGCCCACGGGTCCGGTAGCGGCTCTAGAAGTGTGGGTCTTTGGGGGGGGGGAACAGCCGCTGAAAAGGTCAAAGTGTTCGGTGAGGTCGGGATGCCGTCCCGACCGACAAACTATACCCCGCGACTCGCGGGCGCGTCGACGGAAATTTCGGTGAGAGTTCCGTGAGCGTCCGGAATCGCGGTTTCGCGTATTTTTTCGGGGCTCCTGATCGAGGACATGTCCCGAAAGGCCCGCCCATACCGCCCCCGAGAGGGAGCCTTCGCCAGTCGAAAGCGGTTTCGATACGCTGTCGGCCGGCAGATCTTTCCCGATCCCCACGACCTTACCCCAGCGACCCACCATGCCAGCCAAGCCCAGCGATCCGTTCTCCGCCCGCGCCACCTTCGAGACCGGCCACGGCCCGGCCACCCTCCACCGCCTCCGGGCCCTCGACGACGCCGGCGTGACGAACACCTCCCGCCTGCCGTACTCGATCCGCATGGTGCTCGAGGCGCTCCTCCGCACCTGCGACGACTACGAGGTGACCGAGAAGGACATCCGGGCCCTGGCGACGTGGAACGCCGCGCGGCCCGCGGAGGTGGAGATCCCGTTCAAGCCGGCCCGCGTCGTGCTCCAGGACTTCACCGGCGTGCCCTGCGTGGTGGATCTCGCCGCGATGCGGGCGGCCATGCGGCGGCTCGGCGGCGACCCACGGAAGATCAACCCGCTGGTGCCGGTGGACCTCGTCATCGACCACTCGGTGCAGGTCGACTACTTCGGCACCGCCGACGCGCTGGAGAAGAACGTGCGGATCGAGTTCGAGCGGAACGCCGAGCGGTACGCCTTCCTGCGCTGGGGTCAGCAGGCCTTCCGCAACTTCCGCGTGGTGCCGCCGGCGATCGGCATCGTCCACCAGGTGAACCTCGAATACCTGGCCGGCTGCGTTTTCCTCCGCGATCCGGATGCCCGCGAGCCGGGGGGCAAGCGGACGCTCCCGGTCGCCGTGCCCGACACGCTCGTCGGCACCGACAGCCACACGACCATGATCAACGGCCTCGGCGTCGTGGGCTGGGGCGTCGGCGGCATCGAGGCGGAGGCGGTGATGCTGGGGCAGGCGCTCTCGCTGCTGCTGCCCGAGGTCGTCGGCTTCGAGCTCACCGGCAGGCTGCCTGCCGGCGCCACGGCCACCGACCTCGTGCTCACGGTGACCGAGATCCTGCGGAAGGAGGGCGTCGTCGGGAAGTTCGTCGAGTTCTTCGGCTCCGGCCTGACGGGCATGCCGCTCGCCGACCGGGCCACGATCGCCAACATGGCCCCGGAGTACGGTGCCACGATGGGGTTCTTCCCCATCGACGACGAGACGCTCGCCTACCTGCGGCTCACCGGCCGGCCGGCCGAGCAGGTCACGCTCGTCGAGCGGTACATGAAGGAGCAGGGGATGTTCCGCACCGAGTCCGCGCCGATCCCGGAGTTCACGAAGCGACTCGCGCTCGATCTGGCCACCGTGGTTCCCAGCCTCGCCGGCCCCAAGCGGCCGCAGGACCGGGTGCCCCTGGCGGACGTGCGGAAGACGTTCGCCGCGTCGCTCACGGCCCCGACGGCCAAGCGGGGCTTCGCGCTGGAGGGGCCGGCGCTGGCCCGCACGGCCACCGTGGAGGACGACGGGCATGCGGAGACCATCGGCCACGGCGCGGTCGTGATTGCCGCGATCACCAGCTGCACCAACACGAGCAATCCCAGCGTGATGGTGGCCGCGGGGCTCGTGGCCCGCAAGGCGGTGCAGCGGGGCCTGACGACCAAGCCGTGGGTGAAGACGAGCCTCGCCCCGGGATCGCGGGTGGTCACCGACTACCTCGAGCGGTCCGGCCTCGACAAGGACCTCGACGCGATCGGGTTCGAGACGGTCGGGTACGGCTGCACGACCTGCATCGGGAACTCCGGGCCCCTGCCGGAAGCCGTGGCGAAGGCCGTCTCGGAAGGGGACCTCGTGGCGGCGGCCGTGCTCTCGGGCAACCGCAACTTCGAGGGCCGCGTCAACCCGCTGGTGAAGGCGAACTGGCTGGCGAGCCCGCCGCTCGTCGTCGCCTACGCCCTGGCCGGCACGACCGACATCGATCTCGACAAGGATCCGCTGGGCGTGGGCAAGGACGGCAAGCCCGTCTACCTCCGGGACGTGTGGCCCACGGCCGATGAGGTCCGCCGCACGGTGGCCGAGAGCGTGCTTCCGGAGCAGTTCCGCGACCGCTACGGCAACGTGTGGGAGTCGAACCCGCGATGGAACGCGGTCCCCACGAGCTCCGGCGAACTCTACGACTGGGACGCCGCCAGCACCTACATCCAGGAGCCGCCCTTCCTCGCCGACCTGTCCCGCGAGGCTCGGGCTCCCCAGAGCGTCCACGGGGCCCGGGTGCTGTTGGCCCTCGGGGACAGCGTGACCACGGACCACATCTCACCCGCCGGCAGCATCTCCAAGACGAGCCCGGCGGGGCGGTATCTCGTCGAGCACGGCGTGCCGCCGGCCGACTTCAACAGCTACGGCGCCCGTCGCGGCAACGACCGCGTCATGACGCGGGGCACGTTCGCCAACATCCGCATCCGCAACCTCCTCGTGCCCGGGGTGGAGGGGGGCGTGACGCGGCTGCTTCCCGGCACCGAGGTCATGCCGGTCTACGACGCGGCCGTGGCGTACCGCGAGCGGGGGACGCCGCTGGTCGTGCTCGCCGGCACGGAGTACGGCACCGGCAGTTCGCGGGACTGGGCGGCCAAGGGCACGATGCTCCTGGGGGTGCGGGCGGTGCTCGCGGCCAGCTTCGAGCGGATCCACCGCTCGAACCTCGTCGGCATGGGCGTGCTGCCCCTGGTGCTCCCCGAGTCGTGGCAGCAGCTGGGGCTCACCGGGGAGGAGACGTTCGACATCCCCTTCGAGGGGCTCTCGCCCCGGGCCACGGTCGTCGTCACCGTGACCGCGTTGGATGGGACGACGAAGCGGATCCCGTGCCTCGTGCGGATCGACACGCCGGTCGAGCTCGATCAGTTCAACGCCGGCGGCATTCTGCCCTTCGTGCTGCGCAAGCTGCTGACCGGCTGACCGGGGCCGCACATGCGGTGCAGCCGAGCAGGGCTGCGGAGCCCGCAGGGTTTTGCAATTCCTCATTTCGCCGCGGAAATTGCCGCGTCGCGAGCCGCAGCGTGGCGCCCCGGGGCGGTCGCGGTCACGGCGGGGTCATTCCTCGACCGCTGCGGTTGCTCTATAGTGCGGGCCCCGCACCGGCTGGCCCCGGGCAGGCACCACAGGAATCCCATCGTGGCGACACTGGAGGCAAGCGGCGACACGTCGGTCGCCACGGCATCGAAAACCGCGATTGCGGGCACCGTGCGCGGCCGGCCAGGCGCGCATTCGCGGCTGGCGATCACGCGGCTCGTGCTCGAGGAGCTCGACCGGGTGGCGACGCCCGAGGGACGGCGCGGCCTCTCGCCGCGTGCCAGCCTCGCCGAGGCGGGCATCGACGAGTCGCGGTTCCTCGACGCCGTCAACCGGCTCGAGGGTCGGTACCAGATGCGGTTCCACGAGGAGTGGCTGCGGAACATCCGCACGTGTGCCGACCTCATCGACTGCGTCGCCGATCGCATGTTCGACGACGTCGACCGTGGCGTCACCGCCGCGCCGGCCCGCCGGCCGACGCCGGTCTCCCGCCGGTCCGTCGACACGGCCGGCGGGGAGGGGGCGGACGACCCGTTCCCCGAGTGTCGGGCACTGGAGGAGCGGCTCGCCGGGCTCACAGCGGCTGGGCTGACCAATCCATTCCTCATTCCCAACGAGGCCGTCCACGGTCGGATCGCGCGGATCGCCGGGCACGACGTCGTGAGCTACACGAGCTTCGACTACCTCGGCATCGCCGGGCATCCGGACGTGACCGCGGCCGCCAAGCACGCGATCGACCGCTTCGGCTGCAGCGCGTCGGCCAGCCGCATGGTGGGGGGCAACAACTCGATCCTCGACGAGCTCGACGCCGCCCTCGCCGCCTTCACCGGCGCGGAGCGGGCGGTCGTGTTCCCCTGCGGGTACGGCACCAACGCCTCGGTGCTCGGCCATCTCTTCGGCGCCGGCGACCTGATCCTCTACGACGAGTTGGCCCACAACAGCATCGTCCAGGGGGCCACGGCGTCGGCCGCGGGCAAGCGGCCGTTCCGGCACAACGACGCCGACCAGCTCGACGGCCTGCTCCGCGACCTGCGGTCGCAGTACCGGCGGGTGGTGGTCGCGATCGAGGGCGTCTACAGCATGGACGGCGACTACCCCGACCTGCCGCGGTTCATCGAGATCAAGCGGCGGCACGACTGCATGCTGTACGTCGACGAGGCGCACTCGATCGGCACGATGGGGCCGGGCGGCCGCGGCATCTGCGACCACTTCGACGTCGACCCCGCGGAGGGCGACCTCTGGATGGGGACGATCAGCAAGGCGCTCGGTTCCGGCGGCGGCTATCTCGCCGGCTCGGAGCGGCTGATCCGCTACCTCGGCTGCACGACGCCGGCCTTCGTCTTCTCGACCGCCTGCTCGCCCCCGAACGCCGCCGCGGCACTCGAGGCGATCCGCGTGATCGGCCGGGAGCCGTGGCGGGTGACCCGGCTGCGCGAGCGGGCCGAGCTGTTCCTCAAGCTCGCGATCGACGCCGGCCTCGACACCGGCTCCAGCGGCGACACCCCGGTGATCCCCGTGATCGTCGGCAGCTCCTCGAAGGCCATCGCGGTCTCGCAGCGGCTGCTCGACCGGGGCATCAATGCCCGGCCGATCCTCTATCCGGCGGTGCCGGAGAAGGCCGCCCGCGTGCGGTTCTTCCTCACCTGCGAGCACACGGAGGACCAGATCGTCCAGACCGTCGAGACGCTCGCCGAGGTTGTGGCGACGACGCCGTAACCCCGCGCCGCCCGCCGTCGGCGGAGCCGGGGAGGCCACGCGGCTCTCCGTCAGGCCCTACGACGTCGCCGACGCCGTGACCGGTGCGGCTGGCCCGAAGATGCCGTCGCGCAACGCGGGGCGGCGCTGGACGAGCCGGTCGGTCGTCACCAGAAGCGCCGGCAGGAAGACCAGCTCGGCGACCGTCGCCGCCAGCACCGCCGCGCAGGCGAGCCTTCCGAAGCCGGCCAGCGACGGCACGCTCGAGATCGTCACCGCCGCGAACCCGACCGCCAGCACGACGCCGCCGATGACGACGGCGTTGCCGGTCTCCGCGACGGCCCGGCGCACGGCCGTGGAGACCGAGATCCCGTCGCGGCGGTTGCGGGCCACGGCCGAGAGGACGTGGACGGTGTCGTCCACCGCGAGCCCGAGGCAGACGTTGAACACGATCACCGTGGCCGGATCGAGCGCACGGCCGCCCGCCACGAGCAGGCCGGCGATCACCGCCAGCGGGAACACGTTGGGCACCAGGCTCACGACGCCCGCCAGCGGTGACCGGAAGGCGACGGCCAGGATGCCGCCGATCACGGCCACCTCCAGCAGCAGGCTCGCCCCCAGGTCGCGGACGAGCTGCCGGATGTTCCGCGCCGACACGACCGACATCCCCGCGAGCTCGAATCGCCAGCCGGGATGCGTGCGTTCGAGCTCCGCGAGCCCCGCGTCGACCCGATCGTAGACTCCCTCCAGCCGCCGCGAGCCCAGGTCGGCCACCCGGGCCCTCACCAGCGCCATCCGCTCCTCGGGGGCGACGAGGTCCCGGAACTGGTCGGCATCGAGGCGGCTGCGGGCCCGCGGGGGGAGCGGTTCCGCGACCGTCGCCAGCGAGATGCCCCGCGATATGCCACCCGCCGTCTCGAGCACGCCGTGCACGCCGTCCAGCGAGGCCAGCACGACGCCGTCCCGCCAGTCGACGTCGTCCGGCCAGCCCACGACGATGTCGACCCCCATGGCACCGCCGAAGTCCGCGTCCACGCCGGCCAGCGCCCGGGAGGCGGGCGCGCCCGACGGCAGGGAGTCGACGACCCGGGTGTCGGCATCCAGTCCGGAGCCGACGACGGCCAGCAGGAGGGTCGACACGCAGGCCACGGCGACGATGGGCCGGGCATGCCGCACGGAAAAGCCAGCGAGAATCCCCGCCAGCCGGCCCGCCGGCCGCGAGGAGCGGCCCAGCCGCAGGCCGCTGCAGAACCGGGTCGACGCGATGAGCGGCGTCAGCAGCGTCACGGCGCAGAAGCTCGCCAGAGCCCCGATGGCCGCGGCGATGCCGAAGGTGCGGACCGCGTCGATCCGCGCGGCGGCGAGCGACGCGAACCCGACGGCCGTGACCAGGCTCGTGAGGCCGCAGGCCCGGCCCACGCGGCGGACCGCGCCGGACGAGGCGGCGAGCGGGTCCAGCCCCCGGCGGGCGCTGCGGCGCATGTCCTCGATGAAGTGGATCGAGTCGCAGGTGCCCACGACGAGGGCCAGCGACGGCACGACGCTCGTGAGCACGTTGACCGGAGCGCCGACGAGGCCGATCACTCCCAGGGCCCAGACGGCGCCCACGAACGGAGGCACGCAGGCCACCACCGTGGAGCGGATGCTGCGGGCGGCGGCGGCCGAGAGGATGACCGCCAGCGACAATCCCAGCGAGTTGAAGACGAGCATGTCCCGCCGCAGGGCGCCGGCGGCCTGCTCCCGCAGGGCCGGCATGCCCGTGAGCTCCAGGCCGAGGGCTGGCGCCTCGGCGCGGGCCTCTTCGAGAGCCGCCTCGAGTGCCGCGATCACCCGGGGCAGCAGCGGAGGCTTGTCGGCCTCCGGCGCCAGCTTCACGAGCACGAGCGACGACCCGGCGTCGGCCGAGAGCATGTGACCGGCGACGAGCGGGTGCCGCGCGGCCCGGGCCTTCGCGGCGGCGCGGGCCGCGGCGTCGAGATCGGCGGCCGACCGGGGGATGACCGGGAGCAGGGCCCCGGCGGCCCCCTGCCGGCGGACGTCGAAGATGGAGCGGACCTCGGCGACACCGTCGACCCCGTCCAGCCGGGCGACGACCGTCTTCAGCTGTGCCAACGAGGGCCCGTCGAAGATGTCGCCCGAAACCGCCGTGGCCCGCACGATGCAGTCGCGGTCCGGTGCCCCGAACCTCGCGGCCACCTCGTCGAGGAGCCGGAAGTCGACGCTCACGTCGCGGACGAGCGCCCGAAGGTCGTCGTCGATCCGTAGCCGCGAGATCCCGATGATGGCCAGCACGGTCACCACCGCCGCCACCGACCAGCCGGCCCGCCGCCAGAGCCGGGGCGGTGCGTTCCGGCTCATGCCGGCGGTGGGGCCGGGAGCAGGTGCCGCTCCGCCGGGTCCACGATCCAACCCCGGCAGTCCAACGCCCGGCAGCGGCACGGGATCGCCGCGTCGGCCGGCCAGCTGTAGTCGATGAGGAGTTCCGCCCCCGTTTCGATCGGGCGGATCGTCTGCAGCCACAGTCGGTCTTCCTCGGGGCTCGTCTCGTCGCCCTCCCAGTAGAAAATTTCGCAGTTGGGATCGCAACAGTGATTCACGAACCGCAGCGGTGCGGCCGGGTCGAGCACGCGGCCGCTGGGCAGTTCCATGACGTAGCTGGCGTCTGCGGGCGACTCGTCCAGCACGGTCCCGAGAATCTCGCCCAGGACGATGCCGGCGGGGAGGCGGCGCCGGGCGAACACGCCCCGGCCGACGTGGGTCTCGCCGACCCGCACGAGTCTTTCCAGCGGCCTCCGCGCGGGGGAGCGTCGCCGGGTATCCTGAGGGACCGTCGAATCGTGGCTGGGCATGCGGGCGGGCAACGGCAGCGTGGCGGGAAGAGGCGAAACTTTACTGATGACGACGACCATCGGTCAACGAGCCACCGGTATGACGCGGGCTGCGCACGGGATCACGGTGGCGGCGGCTGCGCTCCTGATCGCCGCGTGGGCCGGGGGGACGACCGCCGCGGACGCCGCCGCCGATCGAGGCTGTCGGCTGCGGATCGCCTGCTTCAACGCCGAGGTGCTGGCCGCCCCGGGGGAGCCCACGAAGCTCACGCGGTTCCGCTTCGAGCCCGGCCGCAAACGCCACTTCGAGCGGATCGCCGCCGTCATCGAGACCCTCGACCCGGACATCCTCGTCATGCCGGAGGTCGTCTCGCGGCAGGGCGTGGAGACGTTGGCCGCGATCCTCGCCGAGAAGGGCATGGGGGGGCTGCGGGGCTACCACGTCGACGGGTCCGACGTCTTCTCCGGATTCGACGTGGCGATCTTCTCGAAGGTCGAGCCGGACGAGATCGAGGGGGAGCGCATCCACATCTTCGTGCCGGCGAAGCCGGCGGCCGGCGAGGAGGTCGCCGCCGAGGAGGCCTGGCTCCTCGAGCGGTTCAAGTACATGGACGAGCGGGGCAACGCCCGCAGCGAGAAGGCGGTGCTCCAGCGGCACGCGATCGCCTACTTCACGGTCTGCGGCCGCAAGCTGGCCGTCTTCGGGATGCACCTCAAGAGCAATCCCTCCGACATCGGCAGCAACGCCCAGCGGACGGCGGAGACCCGCATCGCCCGGGACATAATTCGCCGCAAGATCGTCGATCGCGGCTACCTGCCGATCGTGCTGGGCGACCTCAACGACTACGACCCCGACGTCCCGATGGCCGACGCGTCGCGGACGACCCAAACGACGGTGCTGGCGGACCTCAAGAACTACGACCCCGGTTCGGAGCGGGCGGAGCTCGTGAACGCCGCGGCCCTCATGCCGCGGGTCGCCGACCGCTACACCTCGCACTGGGACTTCAACGAGAACGGCGTCCCCGACGGCGAGGACGTGTTCACGATGATCGACCACATCCTCCTGCACCGCGATCTGGAGCCGGCCGTGCGGCGGGCGTTCATCTGCCACGCCTCGGGCCTCGACGTCTCCGACCATTTTCCCGTGGTCGTGGATCTCGACCTGGCCCGGTTGCGGTAGCCGCTAGCGGTAGCCCGGTTGCCGTGCAACCGGGAATCCGGGCGAGCGTCACACGACGGCCCGATCCGGTCGCCCGGCGACCGGTCTACGTAGCCCGGTTGCCGTGCAACCGGGAATCCGCGCGGCCCGCCCCCCGCGGGTCGACGCGGCGTCCAACGCGTTCCGGTCGCACGGCGACCGGTCTACCGACGGCGACCGGTCTACCGAAGACGGCGATGGTCAGCCCAGCTGGTCCCGCACCCGCTCCAAGAGTCTCTTCGTGGCGAGTATGCCCTCGGACTCCGGTAGAGCCTTGCCCTCGTACTCGATGCCCACCCAGCCGTTATAGCCCGCTTCGAGCACGATCTTCATCATCCGGGCGTAATCGGTCCGAACCTCGTTGCCGTCGGCGTCGAACTCGTGGCTCTTGGCGCTGACGCCCTTGGCGAAGGGCATCAGTTCCTCGACGCCTCGATAGCGGTCGTAGTCGTGGAAGTTGCCGAAGTCCGGGAGCGTGCCGCAGTTGGGCTTGTCGACGAGCTTCATCACGCCGGCCAGCCAGCCGCCGTTGCTCGACAGGCCCCCGTGGTTCTCCACGATCACGTTCATGTCCATCTGCGCCGCGTAGTCGGCCAGCCGGGCGAGGCCGTCCGCGGCCAGCTTCTGCTGCTCCTCGAAGTCGCCCTCACTCGCGGCGTTGACGCGGATCGAGTGGCACCCCAGCCGCTTCGCGGCCTCCACCCAGGGGAAGTGGTTCTCGACTGCCGCGGTCCGCGGCTTCTCCTCGGGGTCGCCGAGCCGACCGAGGCCGTCACACATCACGAGCACGTTCGTCACGCCCTCGTCGGCCGCCCGGGTGGCCAGATCGGACAGGTAGTCGGAGTCCTTCGCCTTGTCCTTGAAGAACTGGTTGACGTACTCCACAGCTTCGATGCCGAACTGCTGCTTCGCCACCCGCGGAAAGTCGAGGTTGTCGAGTGTCCCGGCGAACAGCGTCTCGTGCAGCGACCACTGGGCCAGCGAGATGCGGAACAACGGCGGCGGGCCGGCCTCGGAGGGGGGCTCGTCGGCCGACCAGGCCCGCGGGACCGCTGCCACCCCCAGCGTCGCGGCCCCTGCGGCAAGGAGCCGACGCCGCGTCAGCCGCCCCGGACGCCCGGGGCTCATGGCGGGGGCGGGGCGGGGCATGGGCTGGTTTCCGTGAGACGGGAGCGAAGAACCGGCGAAGATACCACCAGGCACCGCGAGGCCCAAGCGGGAGGGCGGGTATCCTGTGCGGCATCCAGCCGACCCCGCCGCCGACCGCCCCGCAGGACCCCGCATGACGCCCGCGCCTCATGGATCGCCCGTCCCCGGCGGTCGGCCCGCGATCCTCGGCCATCCGCCGGGCCTGTTCCTGCTGTTCGCCGTGGAGATGTGGGAGCGGTTCAGCTACTACGGCATGCGCGGCCTGCTGGTGCTCTACCTGATCGCTGCGACCAGCGGCCCCAACCCCGGCCGCGGCTGGTCGAAGACGGATGCCAGCACGCTCTACGGCTGGTACACGGGACTGGCCTACCTGTTCCCGATCCTCGGCGGCGTGATCGCCGACAAGCTCATCGGCACCCACCGCTCGATGGTCATCGGCGGCCTCCTGATCTCGATCGGCCACGTCGTGCTGGCCATCGCGGGCCTCGGCGACCTCGCCCACTCCCCGCTCGGGATGTCCGTCTTCGTCACGGGCCTGGCGGTGATCGTGCTCGGGACCGGGCACTTCAAGCCGAGCGTCTCGGTCATGGTCGGCCAGCTCTACCCGGAAGGGGATCCCCGGCGGGACGCGGCCTTCACGATCTTTTACATGGGCATCAACTTGGGCGCCTTCCTCGCCGCCTTCGTCTGCGGCACCCTCGGGGAAAAGGTCGGCTGGCACTGGGGTTTCGGTGCCGCGGCGGTGGGGATGGTCGCCGGACTGGTGCTCTACCTCCTTCTCCGGCCCCGCTTTTTGGCGACGGTGGGCCTGCCGCCCCCGGGAGCCCGGGTCGGCTCGGGCCCGTTCCTGCTCGTCAGCCTGGCGCTGGCCGCGGCCTGCGGGGCGGCCTACCACGCCGGCGGCCTGGCGGTCTTCCAGGGGCTGTTCACGCCCGCGGTGATGGGGCTCATCTCGCTGGTCGTCGTCGCGCTGGCCGCCTGGTTCGTCGCCGTCCAGCGGCCCGGCGATCGGGGGCCCACGGCGTCGATCTTCCTGTTCATGATCTTCAACGTCTTCTTCTGGGTGGCCTTCGAGCAGGCCGGCTCGTCGATCAACGTGTTCACCGAGCAAAACACCGACCGCCGGCTACTCGGCATGGAGGTGCCGGCGACCTGGTTTCAGTCGGTCAACGCGGCGCTCATCTTCGTGCTGGCTCCCGCGTTCGCCGCGGCCTGGACCCGTCTCGGCCGCCACGGGCTCGACCCCATCCAGCCTCTGAAAATCGCCCTCGGCCTGGCATTCCTCGGCTTCGGGTACCTGTTCATGGTCTGGGCGGGCCTCGCCGCCCGCGACGGCGGCAAGGCCTCGATGGTCCTCGTCCTGGCCACCTACTTCTGGCACACCGTCGGCGAGTTGTGCGTCTCGCCCACCGGGTTGGCCTACGTGACGAAGGTCGCCCCCGCCCGCTTCGTGTCGCTGCTGATGGGGGTGTGGTTCATCTCCAGCTTCGTCGCCAACCTGGCCGGTGGGCTGATCGCCGCGCAGGTGGAGGCGGTGGAGAGCGGGGCGGTCCGGCTCCCGTGGAGGTTGGGAGGACAGGCCGACTTCTTCCTGCTGTTCGTGGTGTCCTCGCTGGCGACGGCCGCGGTCGTCGCCCTGCTGGCACCGCTCCTGAAGCGGCTCGTGCGGGGCCGCGACCCGGCCGACGACGCCGCGCCGGCCGGTGGGCGACCGGCGCGATGACCGCGGCGCCTCGGGAGGACTCGGGCATGACGGTCAAGCCGGACGCGCCCGACGGTCACGGGAGGGGGGAACCGCCGCCCGGGCTCGTCGTGGTCGCGATCGACCGGTTGCCGGCCTGGATCCTGCCGGCCTACGGGTCGACCTGGGTCGCGATGCCCGCGGTCGACGGTGTGGCGGCGCGGGGCGTGGTCCTCGACCGGCTTCTCGCCACGACGGACGATCCCGGCCACACGCTGGCCGATCTGCTCGGCGGCCGGTCCGACGGGGGCACCGGGGTCGGGGCCGCGGCCGCCGCCCGCGGCTGGCGGTCGGCACTCGTCACCGACGATGCGTCGGTCGCGGCCGCGGCGTACGCCACCGACGTCCGCCACGTGCCGCTGGCGCCACATCCGGTCGTGGCGGCGACCGTCGAGGAGACGGTGCTGGGCCGGCTCTGCGCCGCCGCCGCCGCCGTCATCGGGGCCGGCCGGCACCGGCTCGTGTTGGTCCATGCGTCGAGCCTCGGGGCCGTCTGGGACGCGCCCGAGGAGTTCCGAGCGGCGTACGTCGATCCCGACGATCCTCCACCCCCGGTCGGAGCCAACGTGCCGGAGTTCGCCGTCACCGCCGACACCGACCCGGACCTCCTCGTCGGCGTGCGGCAGGTCTTCGCCGGGCAGCTCACGCTCCTCGACCGGTGCCTCGCGGGCGTCTGGTCCGCTGCCGGCGTCGGAGTCCCTCCGGGGCCAACGCAGCCGACCGGCTGGAGCATCGCGCTGGCGGGCCTGCGCGGGATCGGCCTCGGCTTGCACGGCCGCGTCGGGGGCGGAGCTCTTCCCCCGTTCGGTGAGCTCGTCCACCTCCCGGCTATCCTCGCGGCTGCCGACGGCCGGATGGCCGGCCAGCGGTACGGCGGCCTCGCGGTTCCGGCCGACGTCGGGGCGACGCTCGTGGAGTGGCTCGGCGGCCCGTCGCGGAGGCGCGACGACGAGCCGTGGCGGGGCTCCAGTCTGGCGGGCCTGTTCGGTTCCTGGCGTGCCACCGAGCGGGACCGCGTGATCTCCACGACGGCCGGGGGTCGCGCGATCGCCACGCCCGCCTGGCACCTGGTCCGCCCGGCGGCCGACGCGGAGCCAGCGCGGTTGTTCGCGAAGCCCGACGACTTCTTCGAGCTGTCGGACGTGGCCGACCGGTGCGGCGCCGCCGCCGAGGAGCTCGGAGGCGTGTTGGGTGCCGCGACGGAGGAGGGACTGCAGCACGCGTGGCGCGACCCGCTCTCGCCCTCGGCGGTCCGTGGGCCGGCCTGATCGCGGGCCCGACCGCCGCAGCGGGCCGAATTCCCGCGGCAAACATGCTTTGCCCGGGTCACGGCGGCCCGCTACGATCCCGCCCCGCTCGGGGCCGGCGGCCGATGCAGCCGCCCCGCGGACCGTCTTCGGATCGACTGCCACGTGTTCGGCTTCACCGCTCTCCGTCTGCCCCCGCGCGGCACGGCGCTGGCCATTGGCTGCGCCGTCGCGGCGCTGGCCTGTGTCGTCGGCCGGGTGCGGGCCGCCGGCGACGCGCCCGAGCCTCTCGGCGCGGCCGACACGGGGCGGCCCGTGGCCATCCGCGTCCAGTGGGGCGGCGGTCAGCCCCGGGCCTGGAGCGGCACGGTCTCGGTGGTGGCCGATGCGGCGCACGCACCCCTGTCGATGGCTCCCGATTGGCGGACGCTGTGCACCGAGCCCGACGCCGCCGCCATGGTGCACCAGCGGGAATCCGCGCTCGTCGTCCATCAGCCGCGGCCGATCGCGATCGACGGGGTCGAGGTCGTCGTGCCCGGTGTCCGCGGCTGGCGGATCGTGGCTGCGATCGGGCCGGCGGAATCCGGTCGTCCGACGGCGACGCTCGACGTCCGCATCGAGGACGTGCTCCTCGATCCCGCGCAGGCGCTTCTCGACGACGATGGCAACCGGCTCTCCGTGAAGCCCGCGGCCGGCGAGCACCTGCGGGTGTCGCTGGATGCCGCGGGCAGCGGGGGCGCCGGCGGCGTGTGGAGGCCCGGCGACCGGGTGAGGTGCACGGTCCATCCGCTGCTGCCGACCCGCGTCGGCGGCACCACGCCGGTGGAGTTGCGGATGAGGCTGGAGTCCGCGGCCGACGGCAGGGAGATCACCGCGCAGGCCGTGCCGCTGAAGCCGGTTCCCGATGCGGGCTCTTCCGCGCCCCCCGGGTCGCGCCAGCCGCTGCGGTTCGAGCCCGCGGTGTTCGACGTCGCGTTGCCGGGGGCGGAGGGCGTCTACGAAGTCGCCCTGGAGGCCGTCGAGCGCGGCGGCGTGCGGTGGTCGCGGCCGCTGGCGACCCGCCGGGTGCAGCTGCCTGCGGTCGCCGACGAACCGCCACCCCGTCCCGAGGCGGGCGAATGGCGGCTCGTCTACGAGCTCGACCCCGCGAGCCCGCGGCTCCTCGAGCGGCTCCGGCGGCTGCCCGGCACCGGGCTGGCCAGCGTACCCCTCCCGCGGTTCACGCGGCCGAACCTGCCGCTTCCCAAGCTCCCCAGCGTGCCGATGCCGCAGGTGCCGCTCCCCGCCATGCCCCTCCCGAGCGTCTCCTCGATCGCGGCCATGGTGCCGCGGCTGAGCGGGCTCCTGGCCGCCGGGCACTCGCGGGTCGACGTGCACCCGCTGGGGCCGATGCTGCGGCTGCCGGCTGTCGATGCCGAGACGGCCTCGTCGTGGGAGGGAATCGTGGTCGCCGGCGCACAGCCGGGCGTGCCGCACGCGGTGGAGATCGAGTTCCCCACCGACCAGGACGCCACGCTCGCGGTGAACGTGCTGGAACTCGACGCCGCCAACGCGCTGGTGCAGCCGCGGCATGCCGGGGGGTTCGCGGTGCGGCGCGGCCGGCACGCATCCGAGCCGGTGCGGATCGACGTCCACCGCTTCGTCTTCTGGCCGACCACGCGGCACCCAGTCGTGCTGATCTCGAACGCCGCCCGCGGGACCAGCCCGCTCATCGCCCGCGTGCGGATCCTTGCCGGGCCGGCGGGGCTGCCGCCGGCGCCGTTGCCGGCGGGTCGCCGCGTCCACGCCTTCCTCCCGCTTCCCGAGTTCACCTCGTACGGCGCGGTCGGCCGGGCCGGGCGTGACGGGGGCAAGCCTGGCGTGGACTGGGTGACCCACCTCTCGGGCATGGGCCACTCGGCGGAACTCCTGGCCGCGCGGGGGGCCGCCGGCGCGATGGTGACGGTCTACACGCGCGGGGCGGCCCTCTGGCCCGCCGTGCAGACGCGGCAGGCCCCGCGCTGGGACAGTGGCGCGGCCGGCGACCTCGGCCTCGATGCCGAGCCGAAGGACCTGCTCGGGCTGCTCTGCCGACTCTACGGCCGGGCCGGGCTGCGGATCGTGCCAGCGCTTTCGTTCGACGCGCCGCTGCCGGCGCTGGAGGCGACGCTCGCCGCAGGTGGCCCGGCCGCCATCGGCATTGCCTGCGTCGGCCGTGATGGCCGCCCGCGGCGTACCGGGCCGAACGGGGTGGTGCACTACAACATCCTCGATCCGCGGGTGCAGCGGGGCGTCGAGGAGCTCGTTGTCGAACTGGCGGGGAGGATCCGCGAGTCTGGGGCAGCCTCGACGGTGGACGGCATCGCCCTGCTCATGCCGCACGACGGGTGGCTCCACCTCCCGGGGGTCGACTGGGGGCTCGACGACGTCACGTTCCCGCGTTTTCTCCGCGACATCGGCGGTGCGGAGGACCGCGTCGACGACGGCAGATTCGCCGCCCGGGCGGCGCTCGTCGAAGGCCCGCTGCGGGATCGCTGGCTCGATTGGCGGGCCGTGCAGCTGGCGGCCTTTCACGCGCGTCTGGCCGACGCGATCGCCGAGCGGGACGACCGGTTGAGCCTGTCGATCGTGCCGACGACGCTGCTCACCGCGGGCGAGGTCGCCGACCGCTTCCGGCCCGAGTTCGGGCCCGCCCGCCCGGCCGGCGACGTCCTGCGGGAGGTCGGCCTGGACCCCGTCCGAGCTGCGGCCCACCGGAGGATCGTGTTCGTCACGCCCTCCGTGCGCGGCGGCGAGGGGCTCTCGGCGGAAAGCCTCGTGGCGGCGGCGAACGGCTCGCCGGACGTCGCGCGGGCCGCCGCGGGGGCCGCGCGACGGGCGGCGATCGTCATCGAGGAGTCGCGGCCTGTGGCCGTGCAGGACGTGCTGCCGCACGGTCCCTTCGGCGGTGCGGTGGCTGCGGCGGAGTTCCGCATGCACCCGTTGGCCACGGGAGCGGAGCGGGGGCGGGCGTACGCCGACAGCCTGCTCGCGGCCGACGCCGAGGCCGTGTTCGACATGGGGCTGACGCTGGAGGCGCCGGCCGTGCGGTCCCCGGCGCTGGAGGTGCTCGCGGCCCTGCCGGCGCGGCGATTCTCACCGGTGGCCGGGCCTTCGGCACCGGTCGCGGTGCGGTCGCTTCGCGCCGATGACGCGACCTGGGTGCACGTCGTCAACGCGGCCGCGGCGCCGGTGTGGGTCACGGTGCGTGCCGAGGGAGGCTCCGGGGCGGCCGTGGATGCCGCCACGCAGGCGCCGGTGTCGCGCGCACCCGACGGCGGCCTCCTCGTCGACGTGCCGGCGTGGGGAATGCGGACCCTGAGGATCGACGGGATGGCCGCGGTGAAGTCCTTCGCCGTCCGCTATGACGATGCCCTGGCCGCCACGGTGGCGATGCGGGTGGAGGAACTCGACCGTCGCCGCGCGACGCTCGAGTCGCCGGCGGCGGTCGACGTCCTCGACAATCCGGGCTTCGAGCTCGGCGGGCAGGCCGGTGATCCGTCCCGGCCGGGGCCGGCCGTCACGGGCTGGGAGCTCGTGGAGCCGCGGCGCGGATCGCTCGGGCTCGTCGCGGGCTTCGGGCAGGCGGGCGGCCGGGCGGCCGCATTCTCCTCGATCCACGGCCTGGCGACGCTCCGCAGCAATCCCTTTCCGCGGCCGGCGTCGGGCCGCGTGAGCGTCGCCGCCTGGCTGCGGATCCGCGCAGACGACCCGCAGCCCCCCCTGCGCATGGCGATCGAGGGCGTCCGGGATGACCAAGAGTACTACCGCTTCGCCGCGGTCGGCGGCCTGGCCGGTTCACGGCCGCTCACGGGGGAGTGGTCGCAGTTCGTCCTTCAGGTGGACGATCTGCCCGACACGGGGCTGGATTCGCTCCGCGTCCGCTTCGACCTGCTCGGGCCGGGAACGGTGGAGATCGACGACGTCCGCGTGTTCGAGCTGGCCTTCGACGAGACCCAGCGGGCTCAGCTCGCGCGGACGATCGCGGCGCTGGAGCAGCGGCTGCGGTCCGGCGACGTCGGCGGATGCCTACGGGATCTCGAGGGCCACTGGCCTCGATTTCTGGAGGCCTACGTCGCGGCCGCTCCGCCGGCGCCGGCCGTGGAGCCGGCCAACGCCGGCGGAGCGGTGCCGGCCGCCGCGGAGCGGACTGGCCTTCTGGAGAACGTCCGCCGCTGGTGGCAGTGACCGACGGCTATCCCGGGGGCCAGCCCAGGCTGCGGCCGCCGAGCAGGTGCACGTGGAGGTGGTCGACCGACTGCCCGCCGTCGCGGCCGCAGTTCACCACGAGACGGTAGCCGCCGCCCAGATCGAGGTCACGGGCGATGCCGACGGCCACGGTCACGAGGTGGCCCAGGAGCGGGGCGTCGTCCGCCGTCACCTGCGCGAGTGACTCGATCGGCCGCTTCGGGATCACCAGCACATGGACCGGCGCCTGCGGCGCCACGTCGTGAAAGGCCAGGCAGAGATCGTCCTCGTGCACGACTCGTGCAGGGATCTCCCGGCGGATGATCCGCGCGAAGATCGTGTCAGCCATCCGTCGAGTCCGGCTGTCGGGCCGTGGCTTCGGCCCCGGTGGCCGCGGGCTTCCGCGTCCGCCGGCGGGGCGACCGGGGCAGGGCCCATTCCTTCGTGAGGGTCTCGAAGACCTCGGGCGTCTCGTAGCGGACGATGTTGCGGCCCTCGGGCATCGGGCCGATGAGCGAGCGGAAGATTGGGGCCCCGCGGAGCGCCAGGTCGGTGCTGCAGTCGTCGGCGCCGACCTGCAGGTGGCTGCGCAGAATGCCGTCCGCGGAGGCGAAGTCGTGGATCACGAGCTCGCCGTCCGGGCCGCGGGTCACGAGTCGCCAGGTGTCTTTTGCCATGGTGCGGGGCTCCGGATGAGGGCGACGAGCGGCCGGCTGCCGGCCGGTGGGTCCGTCGCTGCCGGAAGAGGATCGACACAGCGGCCGCCGACGAGACAGTCGGCGGCCGCCCGCCGGCACGGCCGGCACGCCGAGCCGCGACGGCACGTCGGGTTTTTCCGTTACGAGCCGCGCCACCCGCACGCCGCCGGCTGGACGAGAGCCTGGCCACCCGGGGTTGGACGTCCCGGAGAGCCTGCTAAACTCGGCCTTGGAGGGTAAGCGAACGGCTAGCGGTCTGACTCGAAATCAGATGCCCCGAAAGGGGTTGCGGGTTCGAATCCCGTGCCCTCCGTTTTGAGTTTTCGCAGGGTTTCGCAGGTCTTCGCCGGGCGTCGTGGAAGTGGCGTCCGGCGAGGGTTTTGCACGTGAGCGGTACGAATCGGTGCGCGGGGGCGCGTGCGGTTGCCGCGCGAGACTCTGGGTTGGCCGCGCGTCGCCCGCACGTTCCCGCTTATTGTGAAACGGGCGGGGCCACGGCTTGAGGCCAGCCTGTTTCATCGGGCCAAAAACCCAACGTCCCGGATGCATCAAGCAATGGGGAGACCGTCACTCCGATAAGGAACCCGGTCACGACACCGCGAACGCCCACCAGAGCGCAATCCCGAGGCAGACCAAGGCTGTAGCGATGATCCAGAGGGGCTTTCTTGGGCCCGCGTGGTCTTCGGCCGAGATGAAGCG
>JBIIUP010000204.1:0-5492 GCA_044339885.1 Pirellulales bacterium
TCTCGACGAGCTCGGAGAGGGGCCGGATCGGCACACCCTCGGCGAGCAGGCACTGGAGCGTCCGCTGGATCGTGGCGATGGAGAGCACCTCGGGCACCACCTCGGCCACGAGCGCCGGCTGCGAGCCGCGGAGCGACTCGACGAGCTTGGCGACGTCCTCCCGGGAGAGCAGTCGGGCGGCGTGCCGGCGGACGGTTCCCTCCAGGGCGCGGGCGACGCAGCCGGTGTCGTCGAGGACGGTGGCGCCGCGCCGGCGGGCGGCATCCGCCTGGGCGTGCCCGGCCCAGACGCACCGCCGGCCGCCGAGCCAGTCCGTCGCGTCGGTGCCTTCGACGGCCAACGATTCGCCGGCGGGCGGCACCACGAGCAGCCGGCCGGCAGGCAGCTCCTCCTCCGCCACGGGCTCCCCTGCGATCGTGATCCGGTAGCCGCGGTCGGGGAGCCGGAGGTCGTCGCGGAACAGCACCTCCGGCACGACGAAGCCGAGGTCGGCGGCCACGCGGCCGCGGAGGCCGCCCACCGCCGCCACCAGTTCTCCCCGCTCCCCGCTGACCAGCCGCAGCAGGCCGCGGCCGAGCTCGACCACGATCCGCTCGTCACCGAAGAGCCCGCGGGCGGCCGACGCCGGGGCGGCGTCCGTCGCGACGTCTGTCTCGGGCTCGTGCCGGCCGGAGCGACGGCCGGACCGGGCGGTCCAGACGGCCGCCGCGAACATCGCTGCGGCCATCGCGGCCAGCGGCAGGAACGGCAGGTCGGTGAGTGACAGCAGCGCCAGGAAGACGCCCGTGATGGCCAGCACGTGGGGCCGGGCCGCGAACTGCCTCCCGAACTCCGCCGATAGGTCCACCGACTGGCTCGACCGCGAGATGAGCAGGCCGGTGGCCACCGAGACCAGCAGCGCCGGCACCGCGCTGGAGAGGCCGTCGCCGATCGTGAGCCGGGCGTAGACGCCGAGGGCCTTCTCGACGGCCATCCCGTGCTCGACCACCCCGATCGCCAGGCCGCCGACGATGTTCACCAGCGTGATGATCACGCCGGCGACAGCCTCGCCGCGGACGAACCGGCTGGCGCCGTCCATGCTCGCGAAGAAGTCGGCCTGCCGCTGGAGGTCGAGGCGGGCCTGCCGGGCCTGATCGCGGGTGAGACCGCCCCCCTGGAGGTCGGCGTCGATCGCCATCTGCCGGCCGGGCAGGCCGTCGAGGGCGAACCGGGCCGCCACCTCGCTGGTGCGGGTGGAGCCGGCCGTGATCACCACGAACTGCACGATCGCGATGATCAGGAAGATGATCGCCCCGACGACGAGGTCGTTGGCGGCGACGAACTCGCCGAAGGCCTCGACCACCCGGCCGGCGGCCCCGGTCCCTTCGACGGCGGCCCGCGAGAGGATGAGCCGCGTCGTGGCGATGTTGAGCACGAGCCGGACGAGCGTCGCCCCGAGCAGGAAGGTGGGGAAGACGCTCATCTCCAGCGGCGTCCGCGCGGCGAGCGCCCCGAGCAGCGCCAGCACGGAGACCGTCAGGTTCGCCGCCAGCAGCAGGTCGACGAGCGGTGCGGGCACCGGCGCGAGCACCACGAGCACGGCCAGGAGCATGGCCGTCGGCAGCGCGTAGTCGGCGAGGCTCGCCGTCAGGGGGCGGCGGGGGGAGACGGCCGTGCCGAGCGACTGCGCCATGGGCTGGTTGTGAACGCCTGGGTGTGCGGACGGGGGCCGTCCGCGGGGGTGGGACGATAGCGGCCCCTTCCGCACCGAGTCCAGACCGCTCCCCGGCGCGGAAAACGCGTACAATCCCGGCCGTCGGCCAGGGTGAGCGTGATCGGTTGCGTGACCCGGGCTCTTCGCGAGCCGAGGTTTGCCTCGTCCTTCCCCAGGGAGTCGGTTGCGTGCGGTTCCAGCGTCCTGGCCTCGTGTTCGACTATCCGGAAAACTGGTCGATCGACACCGAGGAGGCCCGTGAGGGGCATGCGGCGGTGACGGTCTACGCCCCTGACGGCGGCTTCTGGTCCGTCAGCGGCCATGCCCCCGGCGGCCTGCCGGCGGAACTCGCCGAGGCCGTGGTGCGGGAGATGCGGCAGGAATACCGCGACCTCGACAGCGAGCCGGCGGCCGACGAGGTGGCCGGCCGCACGCTGGCCGGATTCGACATGAACTTTTACTGCCTCGACCTGACGAACACCGCGCAGGTCCGCACGCTCGAGACTCCCACGGCGGTGTGGCTGCTCTTCTGTCAGGCCGAGGACCGGGAGTGGGACAGCGTGGCCCCGGTCTTCGCCGCGATGACGGCGAGTTTCGTGGGCAGCCTGGCGGACGGCGCGGCCAAAACCGGCCCGAGCGGCTAACATCTCTACGCTCCCAGCCCGCCGCCCGCCTTGTCGCCCGCTCTCCCGCCCGCCTTCTCTCCAGGTTCCGCCGTGCCGCTCCTCGCCGACGTCGCCGCCGCCGCCCCTCCGCTCTCCTTTCCGGCCGCCGGCGGCACGATCGAGACCTCTCACTGGCTGGCCTTCGGCGCCCTGGTGACGATCCTGCTCGTCCTCGACCTCACCGTCTTCCACAAGCACTCCCACGAGCCGAGCCTGCGGGAAAGCGGCTTCTGGACCTGCTTCTGGTCGGCGCTGGCGCTGTCGTTCAACGGCCTCGTCTGGTGGTGGCTCGGCAGCAAGGCGGCCCTGGAGTTCCTCACGGGCTACCTCGTCGAGTGGTCGTTGTCGATGGACAACGTCTTCGTGTTCGCCGTCGTCTTCGGCTACTTCGGCGTTCCGCTGAAGTACCAGTATCGCGTGCTCTTCTGGGGCATCCTCGGCGCGGTCATCATGCGGCTGACGTTCGTGCTCCTCGGAGCCGAACTCGTCGAGCGGTACAAGTGGGTCATGTGGTTCTTCGGCGGCTTCCTCGTCTACACGGGCGTGAAGCTCGCCTTCGGCGGCGGCGACCACGATCCGGGCGACAACGCCATGATCCGCTTCTTCCGCCGCATCATCCCGGTGTCGAAGACGCCGGCGGGCGACAGGTTCTTCGTCCGCGAGGGGGGCCGGCTCATGGCCACGCCCCTGTTCCTGGTGCTCCTCATCGTGGAGAGCACCGACGTGCTCTTCGCGGTGGACAGCGTGCCGGCGATCCTCGGCGTGGTCGAGAAGGGCACGCCCTACATGCGGTTCATCGCCTTCACGAGCAACGTGTTCGCGATCCTCGGCCTGCGGGCGCTCTACTTCCTGCTCGCCGGCGTGATGGACCTGTTCCGGTTCCTCAACTACGGTCTCTCGGCGGTGCTCGTGTTCGTGGGCTTCAAGATGATCGCGGAGGCGGCCCGGCACACCGAGTGGCTGGCGGCGCAGGGGGGCTGGGACGCCCATGCCAAGGGCCACCTCGTCCATCCGGCGGTGTCCCTGCTGGTGATCGTGGCCCTCATCGGCACCAGCGTGGTGGCGTCGCTGATGTTCCCCGCGAAGCAGGGGAACCACGAGATCGCCGGCGACGGCGAGCCGCCGCGGCAGGCCTGAGCCGCCACCTACTCGAAGTCGCAGCGGACGATCCGCTCCACGAAGGGCAGCCGGGCCAGCTCCAGCAGGATCTCGCGGTGCCGCGGCCGGTGGGTCGAGCCGATGCACAGGCAGAATCCGGGGCCAGCGTCGACGCGGCCGCGGGGGCCCGCGGTGATCTCGATGCCGGGGTCGATCCCCTGCACCGCCGCGCGGTTCTCCGGCGTGTCGGGAATCCGGAACTCGTAGCTCACCGCCACCTTGCCGTCGGACGCCCCCGCGAGGCCCTCGGCATCGAGGCTGGAGAGGTCGAAGCCGATCTTCGCCGCCGCCGGCTCCGCCACGGGAGTGCAGGCGGTCCCGGCGGCGACCGCCACGCCGACCAGCACGACGGCGAGTCGCCGCAGGCAGGTCGCGTACAGGGACTCGTGGGCCGCGGCCATCCGCTCGGCGGAGTGCCGAGCGCGGGCCGTCGCGTGGCCGTGGGCCCCGAGGCGGGCGGCGAGCGCCCCGTCGTCGAGAACCGCGGCCAGCTTGACCGCGAGGTCGGCCGGGTCGGACGGCGCGTGCAGCAGGCCGGCCCGCTCCCCGTCGAGCAGCTCGGGGAACGCGCCGTGCCGCGGGGCCACGACCGGCACCCCCGCCGCCAGCGCCTCGATGACCGGCAACCCCTTGGCCTCCGGGTGCGCCGTCGGCATCGCGAAGACGTCGACCGACCCGAAGAACGCGAGCTTGGCCCCCCGATCCACTTGCCCCAGCCAGCGGAACCGGTCGGCGACCCCGAGCTCCTCTGCCAGCGCCGCGCACTCGGCCACGTAGCCCCGCTCGGCCGCGACCTCGGCTCCGGCCGCCACGACCTCGGCATCGTGCCGCGCCGCAAGGCCGGGCAGCGCGCGGACCAGCTGGTCGAGCCCTTTCTCCCGGCAGGCCCGGGCCAGATAGCCGACGACCAGCCGGCCGCCGCGGGCCCGCCGCCGCGCCGCCAGGTCCGGAGCCGTCGCCGGGAACGCCCCCAGATCGACCCCGTGCGGGATCACGGCGATCCGCTCCCGCGGCACCCCCAGGCGGCCGGCCATGAACCCGGCGAAGAACTCGTTCAAGGCCACGAAGGCGTCGACGTCGGCGGCCCGCTCGCGGAGCAGGCCCCAGATCCGATCGCGGTCCGGCTCGGGAATCGCGTCGACGAAGATGTCCTCGCCGGAGAGCGTGCACACGATCCGCGCGCCCGTCGCCGCGCGGACCGTGCGGGCGACGCCGAGCAACAGCGCGTTGGAGAGGTGCACGACGTCGGGCCTCACGTCGGCCGCGAGCCAGGCCGCGAGCTTCGCGACCTCCTTCCGCTGGTGGCCCTGCTCGCCCTCCAGGGCCGACACCGTGAGCGGCCCCAGGTCGGCCGGCCGCGCGGAGCCGGTGCCCGCTGAAAGCCACTCCAGGAGCGGCCGCGCGTCGAGCAGCCGGTCGATCCAGGCGGGGGTGCGGCGAAACAGGGGCACCTGCTGCTGGAGCCAGACGTTCACGCCGCCCATGACGATCCTCCGCTCCGCCACGCTCTCCTCGTCGGTCGTCGTGGGGACGTAGGCGGGCACGAGGATCGCGTCGCGGCCGCGGGCCCGCAGGGCCTTCACCAGCGCGTTGTCGTGGAGGCACGACCCGCAGAGGCGGCCGCCGGCGCCCGCGGTGATCTGGACGCTGCGGACGCCCCCGGCGGCGTCCGCGGGGGGCCGCGCCGCAGGCTGGCCGCTCATGACCGGCACGCGGCTTCGCGCCCGTCGAGATGGATGAGCACCAGCGCCAGGTCGGCGGGCGTGATGCCGCTGACGCGGCCCGCCTGGCCGAGCGTCCGCGGGCGGATGCGGTCGAGCTGCTCGCGGGCCTCGGCGCGGAGCTGGCGGACGCCCCGGTAGTCGAAGCCGTCGGGGATCGCCCGCCCGGCGAGCTTCCGCTGCCGCTCGATCCGCGCCCGGTCGAGCGCCACGTAGCCCTCGTAGCGGATGTCGGTCTCCACCTGCACCGCCGCC
>JBIIUP010000033.1:0-18556 GCA_044339885.1 Pirellulales bacterium
CCGCCCGGCGGGCGGAGGTCGAGATCGAGCCCCGGCGCCGTGCCGTCCGGATTGGGGATGATCCGGGTGCCCCGCGGGAACAACGCCTGGCGGCGGTTCGTCGCCGGCATGGCCACGCCGCGGCTGGTGAACCGCGCCTCGATCGCCGCCAGGGCGGCGGCCGACTCCTCGAGCGGCTCCCCGGACACCGCCGCCAGCACGTCGCGGGTCAGGTCATCGGCCGTGGGGCCCAGGCCGCCGGTGGCGACGACGACGTCGGCCCGCCCGCCCGCGATCCGGAAGCACTCGACCCCGGCCGCGAGCGTGTCGCAGGCGGTCGTGTGGAATTCCACGACGATGCCCAGCACCCCCAGCTCCCGCGACAGCCACTGGCTGTTCGTGTCGAGCCGCGCGCCCGTGGTGAGTTCGTCGCCGATGGCGATCACCTCCGCCCGCAGGATTTCCGGGGATTTCATATCCGGCCTCTATACCCTGCCCGCCCCCCGACGAACAGCCTCGGCCGCCCCGGCACTGGTCAGTCGGGCGGTCGCCGGAAACAATGCGGTGATGAAACTCGGTCTTCTCGGCAGCGACGCGGAGATGGCCGGCGTCGCGGCGGCCGCCGTGCACGCCGGCGACAGCGTCGTGAAGGCGGGCGACCCGCCGGCGGGCGTGCCCTGGACCGACCTCCTCTCGGCGGCCGTCTGCGACGCCGTGCTCGTGGGGGGCGACGGCTGGGACGCCGCCCGGGCCGAGGCCGTTCGGACGCTCGTCCAGGCGGGGCGGACGCTCGTGCTGGCCCAGCCGCTGGAGCTCTCGATGCTCTGGGCGTACGAGCTCGACATGGTCGCCAGGGACTCCGGCGCCGTCCTCATCCCGTTCCTGCCAGACCGGATGCACCCGTTCGTCGCCCGGCTGCGGACCGCGATCGAGACGGGCCTGGCCGGCACCTCCGCGCTGGGGCCGGTCGAATCGGTCCGCCTGGAACGGCGGCTTCGCGAGCGGACCAGGCCGGCCGTGCTCGCCGCGCTGTCCCGCGACGTCGACCTCGTCCGCGTCCTCGTCGGCGAGCCCGCCAGGCTGGGCACGCTGGGGGCCGGCGATCCCGACGCCGCCTGGCCGACGCTCGCCGTCGGCTTCACCGGCCCCGACCAGGTGCCGGTCCGCTGGCAGGTCTCGCCGGGCGACCCCGGGCTGACGATCGCGGTGCAGTGCGCCCGCGGCACGATCGAGGCCCGCGCGCCGGAGGCGTCGCCCGGCGACTGGACCTGGGTCGGGCCGCCCCAGGCCACCGCTCCCTTCGACCGGGGAGCCGTCGTCCTCGAACAGCTGCGGGAGTCGCTCCGCGGCCGTCCGACCGCCGCCGCCCTCCCGGCGGCGACGTGGGCGGACGCGGCCCGAGCCATCGATCTGGTGGAGACGGTGCCGCGGAGCCTGGCCCGCGGCCGCGCGATCGACCTCCACCAGGAGGAGTTCTCGGAACTCGGAACGTTCCGCGGCACGATGGCGTCGCTGGGGTGCGGGCTGGTGCTCCTGGCCCTCGTCGTCCTGCTGGCGGCCACGCTCGTCGGCGGGATCGCCCGGGAACTTGACTGGAAATTCGGCGCGGCCGTGGCGGCGGCCTGGCCCTGGCTCGTCCTGACGGTCCTCGTGGTCTTCCTCGCCCTCCAGCTGCTGCCGTTGCTCGTCGGCGCGACCCGGGGGGCCGGCCCCCCGAAGCCCCCCGCCTCGGACGCGTCGCGGCGGGACGGCCGGCCCTGACCGCCCGCCGCCCCGGGGTGGAACTGGGCAGACTCTGCCGGCACGCCGCCCCGGCCATGATTCGTGCCTGAAAACCGGCCGATTTCAGCGGAGTGGGCGGGTTCCTCGCGGGCCGCCCGACGCCTGGACCGCCGCCGGGGAGCCCATCCGCCATGCGGATCTCGTGGACCGTGTTGCCGCTCGTGGCCGCGCTGCTGGCGGCCCCGGCCGCCGGCGCCGCCCCCGCCGAGTCCCGCCGCACCGCGATCGTCCGTGCGATCGAGTCGCAGAAGGACGCGGTCGTCAACATCCACGGGCAGAAGTTCGTGGGCAGCTCCTCCGACGAGGCCGGGGGGGACCTGCGGCGGGTCAACGGCATGGGGACCGGCGTGATCGTCGATCCCCGGGGCTACGTGGTCACCAACTACCACGTCGTCGAGGGCGTCCGCCGCATCGAGGTCACGCTCGCCTCGGGCCGCACCACCTCGGCCACGCTCATCTCCCACGACCCGCGGACCGATTTGGCGGTCATCAAGATCGCCACCGACGAGCCGCTGCCGGTGGTCACGATCGGCACCTCCAACGACCTCATGATCGGTGAGACGGTGCTCGCACTGGGCAACGCCTATGGCTACGAGCACACGGTGACGCGGGGCATCATTTCGGCTCTCCACCGGAGCGTCGAGGTGAGTCGCACGCAGCGGTACGAGGACCTCATCCAGACCGACGCCAGCATCAACCCGGGCAACTCCGGCGGCCCGCTCCTCAACGTCGACGGCGAGGTGATCGGCATCAACGTGGCGGTGCGGGCCGGCGCCCAGGGCATCGGCTTCGCCATCCCGATCGACCGCGTCCTGGAGGTGGCCACGAAGCTGATCTCGGTGGAGCGGGTCGACCAGACCTGGCACGGGATCGTGGCCCGCCCCGACGGCGACCGTGGCGTGGTCGTCGAGACGGTCCGCGGCGAGAGCCCGGCGGCGAGCGTCGGCGTGCGAGCCGGCGACGTGATCACGCGGATCGGCGACGTCCCGGTCGTGCGGCAGTTCGACATCGAGCGGGCCCTGCTCGGACGCAAGGCCGGCGACGCGGTGCCCGTGACGGTCGTCCGTGCCGGCGCCGAGAGCCGGATCTCGCTCTCCCTGGCGGCGATGCGGCGAAACGCGGTCCCGGTCGACGAGCGGGCCTGGCGGGAGCTGGGCATCCGCGTCCAGTTGGTGCCCCCCGCCCGGGTGCAGAAGCTCCAGTCCCGCTACCGTGGCGGCCTCCTCGTGACGGAGGTCCGGCCGGACGGCCCCGCCAGCGAGCAGGGCATCCGCGAAGGCGACATCCTCGTCGGCCTCCACGTCTGGGAGACGATCGCCCCGGACAACATCGGCTACATCCTCGACAAGGCCGAGGAGGAGCACCTCAACCCCATCAAGTTCTACGTGCTCCGCGGCAGCGAGACGCTGTTCGGCCACATCGTCTCCGACACCGTCACGCGGTAGCCGCCCGCGGGGTGGTAGAGTGCTGCGGTCACCCGCCGGCACTCCCATGGAAACCGACTTCGTCGACCGGCTGCTCGCGCGGATTCCCGCCGACCCGAGGCTGGAGGTTCCGCCGGGCGACGACTGCGCCGTGCTCCGCCCGCCGGCCGGACGCCGCACCGTCGTCACGGTCGACATGCTCACCGAGGGCGTCGACTTCGTCCTCGGCCCCGACTGCGACCCGCAGGCCGTCGGCCACAAGGCGCTCGCCGTCAGCCTCAGCGACCTGGCCGCCATGGCGGCCCGCCCCGAGGCCGCCTTCGTGGCCGTCGCCCTGCCCCGCTCCGGCGGCGACACGCTGGGCCGCGGCCTGCTGACGGGGATCGAGTCCCTGGCTGCCGCGCACGGGGTGACGCTCGCCGGCGGCGACACCAACGCCTGGGACGGCCCGCTCGTCGTGAGCGTCACCTGCCTGGGCAGCGTGGCTCCCGGCAAGGCCTGGCGGCGCAGCGGTGCCCGCCCCGGCGATCTCCTCGTCGCCACCGGGGCCTTCGGCGGCAGCCTCCTGGGCCGCCATCTCGCCGTCGTTCCCCGCTGCCGCGAGGCTCTCGCGCTGGCCGCAGCCTTCACCGTCCACGCCGCCATCGACGTCAGCGACGGTCTCTCGCTCGACCTGGCCCGTCTCATGCGGGCCAGCGGCACGGGGGCCATGCTCGATCTGAATGCCGTGCCGATCCACGCCGACGCCGTCCGGATGAGCGGCCTCCCCGGCGACGGGCGGACGCCCCTGGAACACGCCCTCGGCGACGGCGAGGATTTCGAACTGCTCCTCGCGATGCCCCCCGAGGCGGCCCGGGCGGCGGTCGCCGCGGCTGCAGCGGCGCCGCTCGCCGTGCCGCTGACGATCATCGGCACCGTGGTCGCCGGCTCGGGACTTGCGGCCCGCGGGGCCTCCGGCGAGATCGAGCCGCTCGAGCCCCGCGGCTTCATCCACGACTTCCGCGACTGACTCCCCCACCACGCCCAGCGCATGTCCTCCCCGTCCGTCACCATCCGACTGCCCGACGAGGCCGCGCTCGGCCCCTGCGCAGCGCGGCTGGCCGCCGCCCTGCCGCCCCGGGCGTTCGTGGCCCTCGCCGGCGACCTCGGGGCGGGCAAGACGACGCTCGTGAAGGCGGTCGCCGCGGCGGCGGGAATCGACCCGACCGATGTCGTGAGCCCGACCTTCGGGCTGATCCACGTCCATGGCGGCCCCGGCGGGAGCCCCCGGCTGGTGCATGCCGACATGTACCGGCTCGCCGATCCGGGCGAGCTGCGGGAAACCGGCTGGGAGGATGCCGTGGCCGGCCCCGGCTGGGTGTTCGTCGAGTGGCCGGAGCGGATCGCCGGGGCCCTGCCCGCCGACCGCCTCGACATCACCATCGCGATCGACGGCCCCGACTCCCGAACCCTCACGCTCGTCAGCCGAGGCCCGACGCACGATGCCGTGATCGGCCGCATCGGCTAGGATTCCGCCCATGCGACTCCACGCCCCCTCCTCACTGCTCGCCGTGATCGACGTCCAGGAGCGGCTGCTGGCGGTGATGGCCGAGGGGGGACGGGTCGTGTCGCGGACCGCGCGGCTGGCCGACGCCGCCGCCCTGCTCGGCGTACGGGTCGCGGTCACCGAGCAGTACCCCAAGGGGCTCGGCCCGACGCCGGCCGACCTCGCCGCCAGGCTGCCCGTCGCCGGGACCAAGATGTCGTTCAGCTGCTGCGGCTCGTCCGCCTTCGCGGCCGCCCTGGAAGCCGACGTCGAGTCGGTGGTGCTCGCGGGCCTCGAGACCCACGTCTGCGTGGCCCAGACGGCGCTCGACCTGCTCGCCCGCGGGCTGGCGGTCTTCGTCGCGGTTGACGCGGTCGCGTCGCGGCACGCGATCGATCACCAGGTCGCCCTCGAGCGGCTCGCGGGGGCCGGGGCGATCCTCACGACGAGCGAGGCGGTGCTCTTCGAGTGGTGCGGCTCCGCCGAACACCCGCGGTTCCAGGACGTCCGCAGGCTCGTGATGTCGGGGTGACCCGCGACGGGTGGTCCCTGACGAGGCAGCTCTCCGCGGACCACACGGGAACTTCCCCCGTCTCGGCCCGCCCTCTTCCTGCCCTACTCCGCCGGGAACTTCTCCGGGAGCTCGTCGGCATGAAGGCGGAGACGGGTCACCAGCACCGAGGAGTCCGCAATGCCCTTGAGGGCATGGCTTTCCTGCGGACAAAGGTGGAGCAGATCGCCGGCATGCAGGTCGATCGCATGGCCGTCGTGCTCGAACGCGACGTGACCCTCGATGCACTGCAGGGTGATTTCGCCCGGAGCCCGGTGCGGAGGAATCTCCTTGCCGGCGGGAATCACGAGCCAGATCAGTTCGAGCCCGGCCGACTTCATCAGCGTCGCCGACCTCGCGGCACCGACGGCCGCACCGATCGGCAGATGGACGATCCGATCGGGGGCCGGACAGGTGCCCCGCAGACTCGTCGCGATCGACACCCACAGGGAGAAGCCCAAGAAATAGTTCGCGGGCAGGTCCCGGAGAGGAAGCCCCTTGACGAACGTCCTGTGGTGGACCGAGGCCGGCACCATGGACACCGCCCCAATCACGACGAAGGCGACCCCGATGAGCCGCGAAACCGGGTTCCGCGAGATGGCCGCCGTCTGACCGGCCTCGCGGGCCATGATTCGCAGGACCAGCCCGCCGAACCTGGCGACCACGGAGCCGAGGCCGATGATCGCCAGGCCGGTCCGCACCCCCGCAAGCAGGGTGCGTTCCGACGCGAAGAACACCCGCGACCTGGACCAAGCCCTGCACGCGGGGGACCGGCTCTTCACGTGGGAGGGACACCTCAACCGTCGGGTCGGGCCTCCCGGCCGGCACCCGCCGGCGCGGGCCGCGGCGCGACGGGCGGCGGCTCCGCGGTGAGGTCGGAACGCTGTGCGGCATCCTCCGGCCGCGCGACCAGCTCCTTGAGCCGGGCGATCTTGACTGCCGCCGAAGGCTCCCCTTGGAACTCCCGGCCGGGGGCCGATCCGAAGACCACCGTGCGGCCGTCGTCGCCGACGAGCTCCCACACCCGGCCCCGCCGGACCGCGACGGGCTTCAGGTCGTGGAGCCCGAGCGCCCGCCACTCCGGCCCGATCGCGGCCGCGACCGCGGCCCCCTCTTCCACGACCGGATCGCCCCAGGGCGTGCCCTCCAGTCCCAGCGGCGTCGACTGCACGAGCGTGATCCGCGGGTAGGCAGCGGCCTGTTCGGCGGTGAAGTCGGCGCTCGGGAGCACGACGGCTTCCGCATCGACCGCCAGCAGCCCTCCCTTGACGCCCACCATGGCCACCGGCTCCCGGCACCGCACGGCGACGGCGGCCGCCGCAGGCTGCCGCAGCTCAACGGCCGTCACCTCGCGGACCCACGGGTGCATCTCGAATGCCCGCCGCAGGCGGTCGGTCAGCCGCGGGTCGTCCAGCGGCATGCCGGCGTCGAGGCTCGCGGTGCGGAGGGCCTCGGCCTTGAGGTCGCCCCGCACCCAGTCGGGAACCCCCCGCAGCTCGACGGCCTCCGGATAGAGGACCGTGTCGGCGGCCGCCCGCACCTGGTCCCGGACTTTCGTCCAGACGAACCAGCCGGCCGCCACCGCCGCCGCCGCCACCAGGATGGCGCCCAGGCCGGACCGCCGGGCGGCCAGGAAGCCGGCGACGGCGCTGACCGGACGCGGCTCGGGTTCCGGGGGCCGGCGGCGTGGAGGGGCGTTCATGCGCGACGGCCCGGCGGCGGGCTCACCAGACCTCGATCTGCGGCGTCAGTTCCACGCCGAGCTTGGTCCGCACGCCGGCGCGAACGGCCTCGACGAGCGCCCGCACGTCGTCGCTGGTGCACTGCGGCCCGGCGACGACGTAGTTGGCGTGGGGACCGTAGACGCTGGCGTCGCCGACTCGGAGCTCCCGGACGCCGGCCTGCGCGATGAGAGACTCGGCGGTCGTGCCCACCGGGTCCTTGAACATCATCGCCACCGCCCGCGTGCCGCTGGGCTGCTCCGAGCGGCCCACGATCCATTGCTTCTGCATCCGCTTCGTGAGCGTCTCGGGCCGCTCCTCGTCGAGTTCGATGCGGCAGCCGAGCACGATGCAGTCGTCGAGGTTGCTCCACCGCGGCTCGAAGGCGAGCCTGGCGCCCTCGCGGGCCTCCACGGTGCCGTCCGGCAGCATCACGGTGACCGCCCGCACCCGGTCGCCGATATCGCCGCCGTGACCGCCGGCGTTGCCGACGATCGCGCCGCCGACCGTGCCCGGCACGTCGACGAGCGTCTCCAGGCCCGCGAGCCCGGCCTGCACGGCCGCCGAGACCAGATGCACGAGCTTGGCGCCGGCACCGGCGGTCATGCAGGGCCGCTGCACGTCGATCGCCGAGAAGGCCGGAGCCGAGAGGCGGATGACCATGCCGGCGAACCCGGCTGCCGGCACCAGCACGTTCGAGCCGCCGCCGATGACGCGGACCGGGATGCCCCGCTCGTGGCACCGGGCGACGACCCGCCTGAGCGCCTCGGCGTCCACCGGCTCGCAGAAGAACCTGGCCGACCCGCCGATCCCGAGCCAGGTGTGACGGGCCAGCGGTTCCGCCGCCGACACAGCCACGCCGATGTCGTCGAAGGGCGTCGCCGCGGCGGCCTCGCGGCCGTCACCCCGCGTTCCCGCCGACGGTGCTCCACTGTGGCTCATGACTGTCGATTCCTCGCCTGGAGTCCGGCGGACCGCCGGAACCGGAATTGTGCCGCATCGGCCGGCGCGGCGTCCATCCTGCGCCGGCGGCCACTCAGGCAGCCCGCCGGGAGAAGCCCAGCCGCTCGCGCGGCGGATGAGCCAGACGCAGCCAGCCGTCGACCACGGTCGCCAGGGCCGTCCGTCCCGCGGGGCCCCCGGGGCCTCCCGCGCCGGATCCGCAGCCGCCGACCACGACCAGGCAGTCGCGGGCCCCGAGCCCGGAGAGCAGCCGGTCCACGCGGGCGTAGGCGGCGATCGCCCGCGCGTCGGCCTCGTCGTCCATCATCGTCGCCGGCACCACGACGCAGGCGTCGCAGGACAGGCCGAGCCGCCGCCGCACCGCCGCACCCCCGATCGCGTCGACGAGGCCCTCGTCGGCGATCACGGCCAGCCGGCCGGGCGTGAGCCGCCGCAGGCTGGCGAGCGTCGTGGAGAGCGCGTGGACGCTCGCCGGCGAGTCGATGAAGACGGGCAGGTCCTGGCCGCGGTCGAGCCGCTCCAGCCTGCCCGCCACGCTGCCGGCGGCCTCCAGGCCCCGGACCGCCATCTCCAGCGGCACGCCGTGCCGCAGGCCGACGGCCGCGGCCGTCAGCGCGTTCCGCACGAACGAGGTGACCGGCGTTTCGACGGTGACTGGCAACGCCGCAGCGCCGGCGGAGAGGAGGAAGGTCTGTCCGAACAGGCTCCGCTCGACCGCACGCGCCGACAGGTCGCACTCCGGGCCGAGGCCGGTGGTGAGGCACGTCACCCCGCGGCCGAGGCCGGCCGCCCGCGCCAGCAGCCCGTCGAGGCCGCCGTCGCCGGCAGCCACCAGGCAGCCGTCCGCGGCGAGGCTGTCGAGAATCCGGGCCTTCACCCGCCGGTAGGCGGCCGCCGTGCCGTGCAGGTCGAGGTGGGCGCGGGAGATGTTCGTCACCGCGACCGTGTCGCACTCGACGCCCGCGAGGGCATGCCCGGCGAGCATCCGGCTGGAGACCTCGACGACGGCATGCGAACAGCCGTCGGCCGCCAGCCGGGCCAGCCACCGGGCGAGCGCCTCGGGCCGGCCGTAGTCGCACTGTTCCGCCTCGGTCGCGTCGGCATCGATGCATCCCAGATCGGAGAGCACGCCGACCCGCAGCCCCGCCTCGGCAAGCACCGAGGCGGTCAGCCAGGCGGTGGTCGTCTTGCCGCTGGTGCCCGTGACGGCGATCACCCGCATCTCCCGGCTCGGGTCGCCGGCCAGGGCGTGCGCGAGACGGGCGTGGGCCCAGTCGCTCTCGGGCACCAGACACAGCGGCACGCCACCCGTCGCCACCATCCGCTCGGCCACAACGGCCGCTGCTCCCCGGGCCACGGCGCGGGGCACGACGTCGTGGCCGTCGCCGCGATCGCCGAGCCGGGCCACGAAGACGTCGCCCGGGCGACAGGCTGCGGCGTCGTCGGTGCACCGCGTGGCTCGAATGTCCTCGCAGCCGATGAACCGCGAATCGGGGAGGACTCGCGACAGCAACACCCCGCGGCGCGCGGGCTCGACATCGTCGATCATCGTGGCCTCCTGCCAGCGTTCGACGGCCCCTTCGGGACCGTCCTCTCACCAAGCTCCCGCGAGTCTTCAGGCTCGCACGAGCCGAAGCGTCCATCCATGAACGCATCGAGCGGGCATTGTCCGCCGGGCCCGAGGTGGGTCAAGACCGCGATCGGGCGACTGTCTCGACCGCCTCGCGGGCAGTCCGTAGCCTGCCCGTCTTGCCGCGTCGCCGCCCGCGGGAGTACCGTCCGTCGATGCGGGCGGTCGCGGCGCGGACGTCCCGCCGTCACAGGTCGGCGTTTTTTCGGATTGACTGTGAACGTGACATCCGCATTCGCTCAACCCCGCGACCCCGAAGCTGATCGGGCCGCGGTCCGGCGCACGGTGGTCTGGGTCGGCAGCCGCGCCGGCGCCGAACTGGGCTGGGCGCGTGAATGCGTTTCAGCGCTGGCCGACGTTTGGGATCTCGACGACCCGCGGGGTTCATCCGGCACGCGGTCGCCTTCCGATTCGGCGCCGTCGCCGGCGGTGGCCATTTTGGCGAGCGATCTGCCCGGCCGCTGGACGCTCGCCGATGCCGTCCGCCTCTCGCGCCGCTGGCCGCTCACGCCGCTGGTGTCCGTCGCGACGAGCCTGGTCGACGGCCGCCGGCGCAGCGGCCCTCCCCTGCCCGGCGTGGAGGAGGTGCCGTGGAGCGACGTCGCCGGACGGCTCGCCTGGTGGCTGGCCGACCTCGACGCGGGCCGTCGCGGCACGCTCGGCCTGCCGGCGGCGGCGCGCCGCGAGGACCGGCTCCTCGAGGCGGCGGCCTGCCTGGCCACGCGGCGGGCGGCGGGGGCCGTGGCGCAGGCGGCGGTCGCGGCGAGCCGGTCGGTCGACCTCGACGGCATCGCCGATCTGGTCGCGGCCGCCGGATGTACGGTCGGCCGTCGGATCTGCGGCCGGCCGCCGCTCGACGAAGCGGCCGACGTGCTCGTCTGGGACGTTGACGCGCTCGCTCCGCACGACGTCGCCTGGCTGCGGATGCTGACGGCCAACCGCCCGGCGCTGCGGGTCGTCGTCGTCGACTCGTTCCCGCGGTGCGACGCCGCCCGGGCGGCGGTCGAGGCGGGGGCCGTGGCGGTGCTCAGCCGGCCCCTCTCGCTGGAGGCGCTCGCCGGCACGCTCCTGGCGGCCGTGCGGCGGCCCCGGTGACGGCGCGGGATCGGTCGCTGGTTGGGGTTGGTGACCGCCGCTTCCATCGCTAGCATCCCGCCCCCGTTCCCCCATCCTAGTGCTTGTTCCATGCGGGTTCCCCTGCCGCCGCTGCTCGCCCTGGCCGGCCTCCTGGCCTTTGCCGCGGGCTGCGCGCACGTCGTGGGGTTCGACGCGGCGGCCCCGTCCCCGGTCGCTCTCGGCATCGCCCCCTGGCTGCAGGAGCGGGATCTCCCGAATCGCACCGAGCTGGAGGTCGGCCAGCTCGTGATCCACGCCGACTTCCCGCTTGCCGGCCAGCACCGGCTCGTGCGCGAGCTCGACGCCCTGCGGGCCGACGTCAGTCAGACGCTCGGGCTCCCCATCTCCGACGAGCCGGTGCACCTCTACCTGTTCGAGAATTCGAAGCGCTACGAGGACTTCGTGGCCCGCCGCTTCCCGGCATTCCCGTCCCGGCGGGCGTTCTTCATGGAGACCGACACGACGCTGGCGGTCTTCGCGGCTTGGCAGGACCGCGTGGCCGAGGACCTGCGGCACGAGACGACCCACGGCTACGTCCACGCCGTGGCCCCGGCGGTGCCGCTCTGGCTCGACGAGGGGATCGCGGAGTACTTCGAGCTGCCGAAGGCGGACGCGGGCGTGCACCGCGCCCACGTCGCGCACCTCGCCGGACGGCTCATCGAGGGGACGTGGCGGCCGGATCTCACGCGGCTGGAGGCCGTCGCGTCGGCGGCCGAGCTGTCCCAGGACCACTACGCCGAGTCCTGGTGCTGGGTGCACTGGCTGCTCGCCGAGCCCGACCGCCGCCGCATCCTCCAGGACTACCTCGCCGACGTGCGACGCGACGGCACGACGGCGCCGCTGTCGCTGCGGCTGCGCCAGTCCCCCGCCACGTCGGGCGACACCAGCGTCGCGGTCCAGCGACACCTCGACGCGCTGGCGACGGCGACCGGCCAGCACTGATGCGGACCGGCGGTCAGCAGCGGCGGTACACCGTGCCCCGGTCGACCGGCTGGAATCCCAGCTTCTCGAACAGCGACACGGCGGCCGTGTTCGACTCGGAGACCTGCGTTTCCGCCAGGGCCACGCCCTCCTCGGCGAGATCGTGCAGCGCCTCGGCCACGAGGTAGTTCGCCAGCCCTTGCCGCCGCCGCGGCCCCTCGACGTCGACGTTCATCAATCCGGCCCCCGACACGCCCCACGAAGAGGCCAGCGGCTGCATGTCCCAGAACGACGCGCTGCCGAGCAGGCCGTCGGTGTCGCCGCGCAGCCCTCCCTGCGGATTGGTCCGCAGCTCGTAGCGGCGCAGGGCGATGCCGGTCGTCGTCGCGGCTTCCCACCAGCTGCGCCGCGAGGGCTCGTCGATGACCCGCACCATCGTCGTCCGGCGGATCGCCAGCTGCACCCGGTTGACAGGCGGTCGGAAGCCGGCCAGCGGCCGTCGCATCACGGCGATCCGGTCGGCGACCCCGTAGCCGGCGGTCTCGAAGACCCGCTGCATGAGCGGCGACGAGTCGAGGATGCCGGGAATGTCCGAGCCGCCGTAGAGCCCGAGGTAGAAGCCGCTCGTCGTCGCCGAGCCGCCGCCGAGGATTTCCCGGGCCCCGCGACCGCGGAGGTAGTCCTCGCACCGCGCCAGCAGGCCCGCCGCGACCGCCTCGCGGTCGGCATGCGGGACGACCACCACGAGGAGCGTGGTCCCGCTCGCCGTGTCGATCGCCGACCGGTCCGCGTTGGGCCCGAAGGTCGCATGGGCGAAGCCGATCGCCCGCCCCTCGTCGCAGGCGACGAAGAGCCCCTCGCGGTCGAAGTAGGGCTTGGAAAACACGCAGGCCTCGAGGAGCGCCGAGGTCATCGGCTGCATCGCGCGGGGCCCCAGGTCGGCCGCCCGCCAGATGTCGGCGAGCCGGGGGGGATCCTCGTTGCGGAAGCAGCGGAACTCGGTCATGCGATCCCCGCCGCGGCGTCGTCGTCGATCTCGACGTAGAGCTGCCCGGCCTCCTCACGGATTCGGTGCACCGCCTGGTGGACCGTCGGCGAGATCCGATGCCGTCCGGTCGTCACGTCGAACTGCCAGCCGTGCCACGGGCAGGTGAGGATCGTGCCGCAGAGCAATCCCGCGCCGAGCGGGCCGCCCTGGTGGGGGCAGAGGCCGTCGATGGCGTGGAACCGCCCGTCGACGTTGGCGATGGCGATCATGCGGCCCGCGGCCACGCGTTCGATGGTCGCACCGGGCGGGCAGTCCGCCGCCGCGGCGATCGGGATCCAGGCGGGCATGGCGGCACGTGGGACGGGCGCGGGCCCGCGAAATGGAAGGCCGCCGGCGACGGTCACGCGGCGGATCGAGTCACTGTAGCCTTTGGCGGCTTTCCCCGCCAACGACGGTGCACCCACCAGTACTGCGCGGGCTCGCGACGGATCGCCCGTTCGAGGAGGTCGGTGTACCACTGCGAGAGCGCCTGGATGTCGGCCGTTTCCGGCCCGCCGGCCGCGGGGTCGCCGACCCCTTCGAGCCGCAGGTCGTAGTCGAAGAGGCCGCCGCGCCGCGTCGCCGAGCAGACCAGCACGGGAGCCGACGACGACAGGGCGAAGACGCTGATCGCCTTGTGGACGCTCGCCGGCCGGCCGAAGAACTCCACCCAGCAGCCGCGGTCGGCGGCCTGGTCGCCGAGCAGCCCGATGGCCCCGTTCTCGGCGAGCACCTGGGCCACGTCGGGCGCGCTGCCCCGTTTGGGCAGGATCTTCTGCCCGCGCGACTCGCGGAACTCGGTGACGAACCGGTCGAGCAGCGGATTGTCCATCTCCCGAGCCACCGAAAAGATCCGCAGCCCGAAGAGGCCGAACAGGTAGGCGGCCAGCTCGAAGTTGCCGTAGTGACCCGAGAGGATCACCTTGGGCCGCTCCAGCCAGAACTGCCGGACCATCTCCTCCATGCCGTGGATCCGCAGATGCCTGCGCCAGGTCGTCTTGTGGATCACGCGGTTGGCGTGCGCGATCTCCACGATCATGAGCAGCAGGTGCTCCCACATGCCCCGTTCCAGCTCGTAGCGGTCGGCCGCGGTCGCTTCCGGGAAGGCGTGCCGCAGGTTGTCGCCGACGACCTCGCGGCGGATCCGCAGGCGGCCGGCGAGCAGGCGGGATGCCCGGCGGGCCCACCGCTCGCACGCCGGCCGCGGCAGGGCCGCGACGACGCAGATGAGCGTGCGGACCGCGGCGTAGGTGGCCCGGTCGGCGAGGCGTTTGGCGAGGGGGCGGCGGGACACGGGCGGCTCCGGACGTCGATCGGGCGGACGACCCGCCACCGGAGTGGCAATTGTCCCGCCGACCGGCGTTGAGGGCCAGATCGGCCTGACGGGCTCCGGAGTTGAGCGGCTGGCAATCTGGGGAAGCTGCCCGCCCGGCGCGGCCGGCGGCCGGTGTCGATCCGGGTGGGCCGTCAGCCTCCCGCCGGGGCCGCCGAACCGGCCGTGGTGATGAGGAGCGTTACGCTGACGGCGTTGAACGCCGCGTGGAGGAGGATGCAGGGCACGATCGAGCCGGTGCGACGGGCCATCCAGCCCAGGACGAGGCCGAAGAGGAACAGCGGAACCCAGGCCAGCCCCTGGCCGTGGTGCGCCAGGGCGAAGGCGGCCGACGAGCCGACCACCGCGGCGACGCCGCCCGCCTCCGGCAGCCGCTTCTCCAGCCATCCCTGGAGCACCCTGCGGAAGAAGAACTCCTCGGCCAGCGGCGCCGCCCCGACGGCCGCGAGAATCGCCAGGCCGATGGCCGCGGCGTCACCCCGCCCGGCGAGGAACTCGACGAGGGGGTGGCGGTAGGGGACGAACCAGTCGAGCACCGCCGCCAGGGTGAGCAGGGGCGCCAGCACCAGCGTTAGGGCCGCCAGGGCCACCGCGGCGTCGTGGCCCGCCGGGAGGAAGCCGAGCGACCGCCAGCTGGCGCCGCAGCCGCGCAGGACTGCGGCGCCGACCAGCGTGACGACCAGGTTCGTCGCGATCCCGGCCAGCAGCTGCAGGTCCATCCCGGCGTCGCGGGGCACGAGGCTCAGGAAGGCGATCTGCACGCCGACGTAAATCAGCACGACCGCGGCGACGTCCCGGCCGCCCCAGGGCACGCGCTCCTGCGGCGCGGCCGTGACGCTCGGCAGGCGCCGCCTCCGCCGCGACACCAGGACCGCGGCCACGGCCAGGCTCGCCCCCCACGCGCCGAGAACCAGCGGCAGCGGCATCGCGGGCACGGCCTCGAGCGCCGCCTCCCCCAGGTCTGCCTGCATGCGGACCGCCTCCCGACACGCTACGGCCGCCGTGGAGCCGCACCCGCGTTGCCCACGAGGACCCCAGCGGCCGCCACCAGGTATTCCACTCCCGACCAGAGCGTCGCGGCGACCGCCGCCCAGGCCATCCAGGTGGCCGGCTGCCGCAGGCCCGTGCCCCAGGGCTCCCATTCCGGCCAGGCCCGCGCGGCCAGTTCCAGCGCGACGGCGGCGCACTGCAGCACCATCTTCAGTTTGCCCGAGGCCGCCGCCGAGAAATCCCTTCCGGCCCGCTCCATCTCGGCCCGCACGGCCGTGACGACGAGCTCCCGGACCACCACCACCACGGCCATCCACGGCGCGATCGCCGACTCCCCGCCGCGGCCGGCCAGCAGCACCCACGCGCCGCAGACGATCACCTTGTCGACGAGCGGATCGAAGATCCTGCCGAGCCTGCTGACCTGGCCGAACCTGCGGGCCCACCAGCCGTCCACCCAGTCGGTCGACGCAGCCACCAGGAACAGCCCCGTCGCTGCGGCGTCGTGGCCGCGCTCGATGAGGGCGAAGAGCACCAGCGCCAGCGCCAGCCGCAAAAGCGAGAGCAGGTTCGGCACGGTCCACACGCCCGCGTCCGCCATGGCTCAGCTCTCCGCGGTCACCGCGGCGACGTCGTAGCCGCTCGCCGCCACGATCTCGACCGGCAGGATCCGCCCGGTGAGCGGCGCGGCGGAGGACGTGCCGGGAGCCGTCACGTAGGCCAGGCAGTCGATGTCGGGGGCGTCGGACTTCGTCCGCGCGATCCACACGTCCTCGCGGTCCTCGCTCTGCCGGTCGACGATCACGTCGCAGACCTTTCCGACCTGCCGCCGGGCGTGCTCGTGGGCGATCCCCTGTTGGACGGCCATCAGCTCGTCCCGCCGGGCGGCCTTCTCCTCCTCGGGAAGATGGCCGTCGAGCCGCGCCGCGGGCGTGTCGGCCTCGAGCGAGTAGGTGAACACGCCCACCCGCTCGAACCGCCACCGGCGCACGAAGTCGACCAGCTCCCCGAACTGCTCCCGCGTCTCGCCCGGGAACCCCGTAATGAAGGTGGTGCGGAGCACGAGGTCCGGGATCCGCTCCCGCAGCTTGCCGAGCAGCTCCTCGGTGGCGGCGCGGTTCACCCGGCGCTGCATCCGCTTGAGCACCGCGTCGCTGGCGTGCTGAAGCGGCATGTCGAGATACGGCACGATCCGCCGGCTCGAGGCGATGACGTCGATGAGCCGGTCGGTGAAATGGATCGGGTAGAGGTACATGAGCCTGATCCATTCGATCCCCGGCACCGCCTCCAGGGCCTGCAGCAGCTCGACCAGCCGTGGCTCGCCGTACAGGTCGATGCCGTAGTAAGTCGTGTCCTGGGCGACGAGCACGAGCTCCTTGCAGCCGTCGGCCGCCAGTTCGCGGGCCTCGCGGACGACCTCCTCGAGCGGCTTGGTGGCGTGCTTGCCCCGCATCCGCGGGATCGCGCAGAACGTGCAGGTGCGGTCGCAGCCCTCGGAGATCTTGAGGTAGGCCATGTGCCGGGGCGTGACCCGCAACCGGCCGGAGTCGTCGAGGGCCCGGGCCGGCGCCGGCCGGAAGACGCTCCGCTGCTCGCCGAGGCCGCCGATGAGCCGCTCCGCCGCCCGCGCGATCTCGTCGCGGGAGAAGACGCCGATGACGGCGTCGACGCCGGGCAGTTCGTCGAGCAGGGCCTCCTTCTGCCGCTCGGCCAGGCAGCCGGCGACGATCACCCCCCGGGTGGCTCCCGACCGCTTGAGCTCGAGCATCTCGCGGATGGCGCCGTACGACTCCTGCCGCGACGCCTCCAGGAAGGCGCAGGTGTTGACGACCACCAGGTCCGCCCCCCGCGGCTCGGGGACGAGCTGCCAGCCGTCGTCACGCAGGAGGCCGAGCATCCGCTCGCTGTCGACGAGGTTCTTGGGGCAGCCGAGGCTCACCATCGAGAACGTGCCCCGGCAGGTCGCCGGGTCGGGCGGCAGCGCCGCCGGCCAGGCCGCGGGCCGCAGGTCGCACGCGTCCCCCGCGGCGTCGACGATCGGCAGGCCCTTCATGCCCGCTCCGCGATGAGCGTGTCGAGTTCCCGCCGCAGCCGGGGCAGGATCTCGTCGTAGGGGAAGGCACCCAGCTCGACGCTCCGCCGCTTGAGGTTCACGTGGGTCGGCCCGCACCACAGCCCCAGGTCGGCGTCGTCGGTCTCGCCCGGGCCGTTCACGCGACAGCCCATCACGGCGATCGTGAGCGCGTGGTCCTGGGCGTAGGCCGTCATCTCCTTGACCTGCCGGGCCAGCTCGATGAACGCCTCGTTCTCGACCCGCGAGCAGCTCGGGCAGGAGATGATGTTGAGCGACGACAGCCCGTAGTCGACCACGCTCCGCACCCGGCCCGCGGCGATGTCGGCGAGGATCGCGTTGGCGGCGGCGATCTCCTGCGGCTTGTCGGCGTTGGACACCGTGAGCGAGACGCGGACGGTGTCGCCGATCCCGCGGGAGATGAGCTGCTCGAAGGCAATCCGCGTCTTGATGATGCCGTCGGGGGGCATGCCGGCCTCGGTCACGCCGAGGTGGATCGGCACGTCGGGCCGCTGGACGCTGAACCGCCGGTTGACGTCGACGACCTTGCGGGGGTCGGAGTCCTTGAGCGACACGCAGTAGCGGGTGAAGCCGATCGAGTCGAGGAGCTCGCAGTGCTCCAGGGCGCTGGCGAGCATCGGTCCGATCGAGTCGTCCTCGGCGAACTGTCCCTTCTTGGCGGGGTCGACGCTGCCGCAGTTCACGCCGACCCGCAGGGCGCAGTCGTGCTCGGCCGCCACCCCCGCGATGAACTTCACCTTCTCCTGCCACGGCTTCGTCGGCTCGTGGTGGTAGAGGTGGCCGGGGTTGTACCGGAGTTTGTCGACGTGGGGGGCGACGTCCACGGCGAGCCGGTAGTTCTCCTGGAGATCGATGGCCAGGTTCGCCTCGGTGCCGGCCCGGATCGCCGGCAGTGCTGCGGCGTCCTTCTTCGAGTCGACGGCGATCCTCACCACCCCGGCTCCCGCCGCATGGAGCGCGTTGACCTGCTCGAGCGTGGCCTCCACGTCCTGGGTGTGCGTGGCGGTCATGCTCTGCGGGGCGATCGGATGCCCCGCGCCGATGGTGATCCGACCGATCCGCACGGCCCGCGTCGGATTTCGCTGTATCTCGACCACGATCCCTCCTGGCGTCAGACTGATTCCAGAAACCATAGCAGACGCCCGCCGGCCGGCGAATCCATGCGGTACGAGCCCCTCCTCCACGTCGTCCTCCACGAGCCGGAAATCCCGCCCAATGCGGGCAACGTCGGCCGCACCTGCGTGGCCGTCGCCGCCAAGATGTGGCTCGTGCGGCCGCTGGGATTCAAGCTCGACGACTACTATCTCCGCCGGGCGGGGCTCGACTACTGGGACGAGCTGGAGTGGGAGGTCGTCGACTCCTGGGACCACCTCGCGGCTCGGCTGGCCGAGTCGGGGGCGACGGGGACGTGGTTCTTTTCGGCGCGGGCCACGCGGCCCTACACCGACGTGGCCTACGCCCCCGGCGACGTCCTCGTCTTCGGCAGCGAGTCCCGCGGCCTCCCGA
>JBIIUP010000205.1:0-5415 GCA_044339885.1 Pirellulales bacterium
CGAGTCGCTCATGGTGCCGGTGACGCTGGCCGACACGGTCACCGTCAGGCGCGCCGCCACTCCCGGGATCCGGCTGGCGGTCCGTTTCGGTGGCCGGCTCGGCGGCTCGGCCCTCGCCCGCGATGTCCCGGCGGATGCGTCGAACCTCGTGGTCCGCGCCGCCACGGCTCTCGCGGAGGCGGCCGGTGTCGCAAGCGGCCTGGACGTCGAGCTCGTCAAGGAGATTCCCTCCGGCTCGGGCCTCGGGGGCGGATCGAGCGATGCCGCAGCCACGCTGATGGCCGCGGCACGGGCCTGGGGCATCGCCTGGCCGCGGCAGCGGCTCGCCGAGATCGCCGCGTCGATCGGCAGCGACGTGCCCTTCTTCCTCGCCGGCACCGCCGCGATCGCCGGCGGGCGCGGCGAACGGATCGAGCCGGCCGCCGACATCCCGCCGCTGGCGGCGGTGATCGTCCGGCCCGCGGCGAGCCTGTCCACGCCGGCGGTCTACGCCGCGTGCCGCCCCGACCCCGGCTGCCGCGGCGAGGCGGCCCGACTGGCGGCGGCCCTCGCCGCCGGTCGCTTCTCAGGCGCGATTCCCTGGATGCACAACGCCCTGGAGGAGCCGGCGCGGCGGCTGTGCTCGGACGTCGAGCAGGCGCTGGCCGCGCTGCGGCGGGCAGGCGGCGTCTGCCCGCGGCTCACCGGCAGCGGCAGCGCCTGCTTCACGCTGGCCCGCTCGGCCGTCGAGGCCCGGGGCATCGCCGCGCGGCTGTCGGCGCAGCGGCATCCCGACGGCACCCGCCGCTGGCCGGGCGTGTTCGCCGTGCGGATCGCGCTGGCGGCCGCGGCCCGGCAACCGGCGCTGGAGGTGGCGTGAGGGCATACGGGGGAACGCGGCCGCAGGGGCGGTCACCGGCACGGGGGACGGGGGGCATGGAAATCACCGAGGTCCGCATCAAGCTCGTGGACGGCGGCGCCGAGCGGCTGCTGGCCTTCTGCTCGATCACGATCGACTCGGCCTTCGTGGTCCGCGACCTGAAGATCATCGGCGGACCGAGCGGCCCGTTCGTGGCCATGCCCAGCCGCAAGCTCTGCACCCACTGCCGCGGCTGCGGCCACAAGAACCCGCTCCGGGCCGCCTACTGCAACCAGTGCGGCGGGACGCTCTCCTGCGGCGCGCCGCCGCGGGACGACGATGGGCGGATGCGGCTCTACGCCGACATCGCCCACCCCATCAACGCCGCCTGCCGGGATCTCATCCAGCGGCGGATCGTCGGCGAGTACGAGGCGGAGATCGTCCGCGCCCGTCAGCCCGGCTACATCTCCCGCTACGACTGCATCGGCGACGAGGAACGGCCCCGCCGCTGACGCCGCGATCAGCGGCGCACGAGCGCGTGGAAGTCCCGCGTCAGCCGGGCGGTCACCGGCCCCGGCACGCCGGCGCCGACCTTGCGACCGTCGATCTCCACCACGGGGATCACCTCGGCCGCCGTGCCGGTGAGGAAGCATTCGTCGGCCGTGTAGAGGTCGTGCCGCACGAGCGTCACCTCGCGGCAGTCGATGCCCGCCGCGTCGGCCAGTTCCATGACCGCCCCGCGGGTGATGCCCTCGAGGATGCCGGCGTCGGGGGGCGGCGTCAGCAGCCGGCCCGAGCGGACGACGAAGATGTTGTCGCCGGTGCACTCGGCGACCTCCCCCTTGTGGTTGAGCATGAGCGCCTCGACGCAGCCGGCCTGGAGACCCTCGAGCTTGGCCATGATGTTGTTCAAATAGTTGAGCGACTTGATCCGCGGCGAGAGCGCGGCCGACTGGGTCCGCTGCGTGGCGGCCGTCACGATCCGCAGTCCCCGGTCGTAGAACTCCCGCGGGTAGAGGCTGATGGTGTCGGCGATCACGATCACCTGGGGGTGCTTCGTCTTGTTGGGATCGAGCCCCAGCGAGCCGGCGCCCCGCGTCACCACGAGGCGGATGTAGCCGTCGACGAGCCCGTTGGCGGCGAGCGTGTCGACGACGGCCTGCGCCACCGCGGCCTTCGCCAGGGGGATCTCCAGGCAGATCGCCCGGGCGCTGGCGAACAGCCGGTCGATGTGGGCCTCGAGCCGGAAGATCCGGCCCGCGTAGGCCCGCAGCCCCTCGAACACCCCGTCGCCGTAGAGCAGGCCGTGGTCGAAGACGCTCACCCGCGCCTCCTCCTCGGGGACGAGGCGGTCGTTCATGAAGATGATGCGCGGCATGGGACGGGTGCCCGGAAAGGGGGTGGAAGGGCGGAGGAAACGCTCACGCGTCCTCGACGCGGCCCGCCGCCAGCCGCACGATGCGGTCGGCCCGCCTGGCGATGGCCGCGTCGTGCGTGACCAGAACTATAGAAAGCCCATCCTCGCGGTTCAATTCGCAGAGCATGTCGAGGATTTCCGCCCCCGTGGCCTCGTCGAGGTTCCCGGTCGGCTCGTCGGCGAGGAGCACCCGCGGCTGACCGACGAGCGCCCGCGCGATCGCCACCCGCTGCATCTCGCCGCCGGAGAGCTGCCGGGGACGGTGGTGGAGCCGGCCACCCAGGCCGAACCGCCCGAGGAGCGCCCGGGCCCGGTCGCGGGCCGCGGCGCGGAGCTTGAGCCACTCGAGGACCCCGTGGCGGATCATGAGGGGCGCCAGCACGTTCTCCAGCGCGTCGAGCTCCGGCAGCAGGTGGTAGGCCTGGAAGACCATGCCGATGGCGGAGTTCCGCAGCCGGTCGCGGCGGCCGGCGGGCAGGGCGTCGACCCGCAGCCCGTCGAGATGGACCTCGCCCGCGTCGGGCGCGTCGAGCAGGCCCATGAGGTGCAACAGCGTGCTCTTGCCGGAGCCGCTCTGGCCGACCACCGCCACGAACTCGCCCGGGTCCAGCGCGAAGTCGACCCCCCGGAGCACGTCGAGCGTGCCGTCGCCCGAGCGGTAGCTCTTCCGCAGCCCCTGCACGCGGAGCAGGCGGCCGGCGGGCAAGTCCCGCACCGAGGGCCGGTCGGCCGCGAGGCAGCCGCCGGCGACCGCCGACGCGGAGCCGCCGCCGAGAGCGTCGGCCACGGGATGGAGCCGCGTGATGTCAGTCATGCCGCAGCGCCTCCACCGGCTGGAGCCGCGCGGCACGCAGGGCGGGCAGCACGCTGGAACCCACCGCGATGGCCACCGCGCCGGCGACGATCCACAGGATCGTCCACGGGTCGACGATCGTGGGAATCTTGAAGAAGTAGTAGATCGACGGATCGAAGACCCGTTGGCCGGTGAGCCACTCGACGCCGGCCCGGATGCCGTTGATGTTCCGCACGATGGCCAGGCCCAGCACCATCCCGGCGCCGGCCCCCACGAGCCCCAGGCAGAGACCGTAGCCCAGGAAGATGCCGGCGATCCCGCCCGCTCCGGCCCCGAGGCTCTTGAGGATGCCGATGTCCCGCGTCTTCTCGACGACGATCATGTAGAAGATCGCCAGGATGCCGAAGCCGGCCACGGCGATGATGAGGAACAGGAGGATGTTGAGCACCGACATCTCCATGTCGACCGCCGAAAGCAGGGGGCCCTGCTTGTCCCGCCAGGTGGAGACGGCGTACATGTCGGCGGGAAACACCCGCCGCAGCCGGTCCCGCACCGCGTTGAGGTCGGCCCCCTTCGCGAGCCTGATCTGGATCGAGTTCACGCTCGCGATCCCCGACTGCGGCTCGATCATGCCCCGCATCCTCTGCAGCTCGGCGATCGGGACGAAGACGAAGTTCGAGTCGTACTCGCTCATCTTGCTCTCGTAGAAGTCGACGATCGTGAAGGTGTCGCTGACCGCCTTGGGGGGCGTGCCCGCCGTGGGGAAGGTGATCTTCACGTCGTCGCCGGGCAGCACGAGGAACCGATCGGTGCCACCGGAGTCGCGGAAGCTCGCCAGCCCGATCCCGGGCACGATGCCGGTGAACTGTTCCCGGGCCGGGTCCATCGCGCGACCCTCGTCGGGCCGCGCCGTCTTGAAGGGATCGGCGGGCCGGACGGCGGCCGGTTCGCCCGTCGCGGCGAGCACCGCCCCCACCTCCGCGTCGAGGGGCCGTGGCGGCGGCTCGGCCTCCTCGCCGCCGGCGATCGCGGCCGATTCGGCTCCCCGGGCGCGATCCGCCTCGAGCTTCTCGCGCCACGCCCGCTCCCGCCCCACGCGCATCCGCCGGTGCGGCCAGCCGGCCCCCTCGAGCTGCGGCCGCCGCGGCCCCGGCCCCTCGGCCTGGCTGTCGACGGTGTCGTAGCCGCCATCCCGGAGGCCGAAGGAGAGCTGCCCGCGGTTGGCGGGGTGCTGCAGGTAGCGGCCGAAGTCGCTGACGTCGGCGTGCGTGGCCTCGTCGATGCCGATGAACATGATCTGCCGCGTCACCCACTGCCCGCGGACCTGGAAGCTGAGCATCGCCGGCACCGCCACCGTCGGCGTCATGCCGGCGATGTCGTCGCCGGCCGCGCGGCGGATCTCCCGCATGTGGAACCCGGGATCCTGGAAGCCGGAGAGCGAATGGCTCTCGAAGACGATGTCGGAGAGGATCCCGTGGATCCGGGTCTGCATCTCGTGGGAGAAGCCGGCCATCACGGCGTTGACGACGATCATCGTGGCCACGCCGAGCGTCACGCTCACGATGCTCGCCAACGCGATCCACCGCGTGCGGAGGTAGCGCCAGCAGAGGAGAAGCTTGTACATGCGCGGCCTGGACCGGGGGCGGGACGACGGCGGGCCGCGGACGGTACCAGAGGCCGCCGATCCCACCAAGGGGAGCCTGGACGCCCGTTTCCCCGGGTTTTCCCCGCTTCCCCGGCCGCACCCACTTCCCGGGTCCGAGCCCTGCTTCCGCAGTCAGTGCGCTGCCGCCGCGGTCAGGGCTGCTCGGCCCGGGTCACGCCGCTGATCCGCGCGGTGAGCCGGCCGGTGCACCGGGCGCCGGGCGGGACGTTGACCTTCACCGAGAGGAACCCGGCCGCGGGCGCCGGTTTCTCGTAGCTCGCCCCGACGGCGAACGGCCGCGGCGGCTGCCCGCCCGCCCGGCCGCCCGACTGCGGCGCCGTGATCACGGCCATCAAGCCGCCGAGCGGCACGTACGGCACCACGTCCTCCGCCGGATCGTCGCCCGAGAGTCCCTCCGCCCCGACGGTGACCGCCGCGACGAGCTTGTACTCCCCCGCCACCAGGATCCGCAGCGGCTGACCGGCCGCCACCGTGCCCACGGGCTGCCAAGGCCCGCCCGGCTCGATCTCGAGCTCGAACTCGCTGGCGTCCAGGATCCGCCCCTTGATCTCCGCGAGCTTGTCCCGGACCGGCTTGCTCTGGGGATCGAGCTTTTCCAGCGCCTCCAGCAGCACCTTCGACCGCTCGAACTGGCCGGCATCCTCGTACGACTTGATGAGCCCCGAGATGTCCCGCATGAAAGACTCGCGGAACTCGTCGAG
>JBIIUP010000206.1:0-5402 GCA_044339885.1 Pirellulales bacterium
TAGACCTTGAAGAGGATCTCCCGCGGACCGTTGGCCTGGAGGTTCAGGTCGCGGACATCGAGCCCCACGGTGAACTCGCGGCCGTCGGGCACGTGCACGTAGACCGTGAGGCCCTCGTGCAGCCGGTGGAACCGCTCGCCGGTCGCTGCCGCGACCGCCACGTCGGCGCTGTCGAAGAGATAGATCCAGCCGCCGCGGCAGCCGTCGAGCTGCTGCGACCCGGGCTGGCCGAGCGTGCACTCGACAACGACGCCCTCGACGGCGGCGTTTTTCACGCCCCAGCCGCCCACGCCGGCGTGGGCCCGGCGGATGGTGGCGCCCCGCTCGGGGAGGTAGTCGGACTCAGCCGGCCGCGACAGCCGCGGCGTGTTCGACCCCGTACGTTCGACGATCGTCGCGGTGGTCACCCGAAACCCGTGGCCAGCCGCGTCCTCGAGGGCCGCGTCGTCGCCGGGCTCGAGGCCCGTGGCGTCCTCCACGCGGACCTCGGTGTCGCCGATGGCCACCGGCGCTGCAAGCAGCCGCCGCACGCCCGGCTCGATGGCAAGCACGGTCTGGCCCGGCGTGCCCACGAGCGTCACGCCGTCGGCGAGGCGGATCGCCGCCCGCAGCGGCACGCGGCCGGGGCCGATCTCCACGGTGCCGCCGCCGACCTTGGCGATGCGGTCGATGGCGGCCTGGATCTCGGCGGCCGCCGCGGGGCCCGGGGCAATCCGCACGGGGGCGGGCGCGGCCGACGCCGATTCCGCGGCCGTGGCGATCACGAGGGCGACGGCGGCGAGCATCTGCGGCATAAAACCCATCATGGTGCGCAGCGGGGGCATTGTCACGGCGACAGGGCGGCTGACTGCCACCATTCGAGTGTATACACTCCTTGGCGGAACCGGCGAACTTCCGGCGCGTCGGCCCCAGAATCGGCGGACTCGCCATGCTGAGGGAACGGCTTTCGCGACGGGAGAACTTTCCATGATCCATACCGCCGCGATCGATCTCGACCGGCCCGGGAAGCAGCAGGGCTTCCTCCAGGTTCCCTACTCGCACAACCTCGGCGCCTGGGCGAACGCGATGGTGCCGATCACCGTCATCGCCCGTGGCACCGGGCCCACCGTCCTCTGCCTCGGCGGCAACCACGGCGACGAGTACCAGGGTCAGGTGGCGATCATGCGGCTGGCGCGGGAGACCGACCCCGCGGAGGTCTCCGGCCGGCTGATCCTCGTGCCCGACAAGGAGCAGCGACGAAGGATGCTCGCCGCGATGCTCGCCGCGATGCTCGCCTGGAACACCGACTTCTCCTTCCTCCACGCCGACATCGCCGGCAGCGGACTCCTGCCGGTGGAAGCCGAGAACCAGGGCAAGACCGTCGTGACGACGGAACTCGGCGGCGGCGAAGGGATCCCCGCACACGTCCACCGGATCGCGCAGCGGGGCCTGCGGAACGTCCTCGTCCACACGGGCGTCCTGGCCGGAAAGGAGGAGACACGGGAGAGCCTCGGCCTGCCCCCCGCGATCCTCGTGCAGGCGCTGGCGCGCGAGGACTACATCCTCGCCCCCGAGTCGGGCGTGTTCGAGGTGGCGGTCGAACTGGGGGCGAAGGTGGGCCGCGGCGCCACCGTGGGCTGGATCCACGATCTCGAGCGGCCCGATCGGGAGCCGGAGCGGATCGTGACGGCGTCCGCCGGGTTCGTCGTCTGCACGCGCGCGCCCTGCCTGACGAGCCAGGGCGACTGCGTCGCCGTGATCGCGCGGGAGGTGAGCCGGGAGGAGGTGCTCGAGGCGTGAGCGACACGGCGCGATCCGCCGGCGACGACGACGCGCTGCCTTCGCGAGGGCAGGCCGCGCTGCTCGTCGCGCTCATGTGGGGGGCCTACTTCCTCAACTACTGCGACCGGCAGGCGGTGTTCGCCATGTTCCCGTCGCTCCGCGCCGACCTCGGCATGGACGACGCCTCCCTCGGCCTCGTGGGCGCCGTCTTCCTCTGGGTCTATGCGCTGGCCTGCCCCGTCGCGGGCCACCTCGGCGACCGGATGTCGAAGCGGTTCCTCGCCGTGGCGAGCCTCGTCATCTGGAGCCTCGTCACGGTGGCCACCGGATTCGTGTCCGACGGCGGCTGGATGCTCGCCCTCCGCGCGGCCATGGGGGTCTCCGAGGCGCTCTTCATGCCCACGGCGGTGGCCCTCGTCGCCGACGCCCACGCCCCCAGCGTCCGGTCCCGGGCCATCGCCATCCTCTCCACCGCACAGATCGCCGGCACGGTGGGAGGGAGCGTGTTCGGCGGATGGATGGCCGATCTGGGCAGGTGGCGACAGGCTTTTTTCGTCCTCGGCGCCGCCGGCGTGGTCTACGCGCTTCCCTATCTCCTTCTGCTGCGATCCCCCCAGCCGCGCCGGACGGCGCGGGCGGCCCCCACGCCTGCGCTCGCGGCGCTCGCCTCGATCCCCTCGTTCGTCGCCCTCTGCGTCGGCTTCCCCTGCTTCGTCTTCGGCCTGTGGCTGATCTACGGCTGGTTCCCGTCGTTCCTCCGCGAGAAATTCTCCCTGTCGCAGGCGGAAGCCGCCTGGAACGCCACCATCTGGCTCCAGGCGATGTCGGCCGTGGGTCTCCTCGGTGGTGGCGTCTTCTCCGACTGGCTCTATCGGCGCACGCCCGCAGCGCGGCAGTGGGTGCTCGTGACGAGCCTCCTGGCCTGCGCACCCTGCCTGTGGTGGATCGGCGCGGCGCCGACGCTCGGCACCACGCGGCTCGCCGCGGCTGGGTTCGGCCTGGCGAGCGGCCTGTTCATGGGCAACATCTTCCCCGCCGCCTTCGAGGTGGTGCCGGCCGCGGGCCGCGCGGGGGCCGTCGGTGTCCTCAATCTCTGTGGCGGCATGGTATCGGGCTTCGGCGCCCTCTTCGGGGGCCTCGTCAAGTCGTCGATCGGCATCGACGGCCTGCTCGCGATCTGCGCCGTGGCATACCTGCTCGCGGCGGGGCTCCTCGTGGTCGCCACCCGCCGCCGCTTCCTGGCCGACCACGCCGCAGCCGCAGCCGCCGATGGTCGGCCTCAGGCCCCGGACTCGGCCACGAGGTGACGGGCCACGAACGCCTCGTCGAGCGTCACGCCGAGGCCGGGACGATCGGGCACGGTGATCCAGCCGTCCGTCGCCTGTACGCGCTCCTGCGTCAACTCATGCCGCAGCGGCGAGTCCTCGACGCAGTCCTCGAACAGGAAGGCGTCGCGGCAGGTGCTCAGCCAGTGCAGGCTCGCCGCCACGGTGACCGGGCTCGTGTAGCAATGGTTGCAGAGGCGGGCGCCGATCTCCTGCACCCGGTGCTTGATGTAGTCGGCGTCGGTGAAGCCGTTGCGGGCGACGTCGACCTGGTAGACGTCGAGCGCGCGGGCGTCGATGAGCGGCCGCCACGCGTCCCGGCCGCACTCCTCCTCCCCGCCCGCGATCGGCAGCGGAGAGCGGTCGCGGAGCCAGCGGTAGCCCTCGACATCGTCGGGCCGGAGCGGCTCCTCCAGCCACTCCACCTGAAACTCCTGGAACGCATGGGCCCGCCGCAGGGCCGTGCGGGCGTCCCACACGCAGCCCGCGTCGATCAGGAGGGTGCCGTCGCCGATGCCGGCCCGGGCTCCCCGCACCAGATCGATGTCGAGCGCCTCGTTCTGGCCCATCGGCTCCCACCCGAACTTGATCGCCCGATAGCCGGCCTCCCGCCAGCGGGCGGCGATGGCCGCGGTCTCGGCGCCGTCGCGGCCGAACAGGATCGACGCGTAGGCCTGGATCCGCTGGTGCTGCCGGCCGCCGAGCAGGCGGTGGATCGGCTCGCCGAAGTGCTTGCCCTTGAGGTCCCAGAGCGCCATGTCGATCGCCGCCATGGCCGTGATGGTCACCGAGGACCGGCCGAAATACATCGTCTGCCGGTGCATCTTCTGCCAGAGCCGTTCGGTCTCGAGCGGATGCTCGCCCAGCAGGATTTCCCGCAGGCCGCAGGCGATGTTGTGGCTGAACGGCGCGTCGATGACGGCCTTCACAACCTCGGGCTGGGAGTCGGCCTCGCCGATCCCTTCCAGGCCGGTGTCGGTCCTGACCCGCACGATCACGGCATCCTGGCTGCTGGCCGTCTTCTTCTCGATCGAGGGAATGCGCAGAAGTTGGCAGACGACGCCGGTAATTTTCATAAAAGAATCACCACGCTCCGGGCGGACGGCGATCGGCTTCTTGGTGGACTGAAAGACTGAACTCGTGTTTCCAGCGGACAATTCGCATTCTATGGGCCAGTTGTCCGCGGTATCAGGCGTGGCACAGGACCTTCGAGCGCGGCGGCGATCGCCCTCGGCAGCGACCTGCTGGCGGCCCGAGCGCCGGCGCGAGGCCGCGTCACTTTGGCGGCGGTGCGGCCCGCAGCCATTCGGCTGAGAACTTCAGGAACGCGATCTGCTCGAACGTGTCCTTCGTGCCGCACTCCACGAGCAGGTTCACGAAGCCGTCGTGGGCGCGGATCATCGCGGTGTAGGCGCTGGGCCCGCGCCAGAGCGTGGCCACGTGCGGCCAGCTGCGGCCGTCATCCTCGCTCAAAAACGCCTCCACGCCCACGCGGTTCGGGTCGTGCGGCGTGGTGAAGACGAGGTCGTGGGCGTCCTTCGTGCCCGAGCGGTAGCAGCGGTAGAAGCAGCCCTGGCACTTCCGCTCGGGGAGGTCGGCCAGGCCTTCGGCGGGCTGCCACGTGGCGCCGCGGTCGCGGCTCATGACGAGGGTGCGGGTGGATTTCTCGGCGGCGGTCGTGCGGGCGTTCATCAAGAGGCCGACGCCCGGCAGGAACACCACCTGCGGCTCGCTCGTGTCGTCCGCGGCGTCGGCGCCGAGCTGCCAGGTCTCGCCGCCGTCGTCGGAATAGAAGCAGTGGGCGCGGTAGACGCCGTCCTCGGTGTGGTAGGCGGGAATGAGGATCCGGCCGCCGTCGCCCCGGCGAAGGAAGACGCCGAGGCCGGGCCCGGTGCCATACCAGCCCCAGGCGGGCTTGCTGGCCGTGGCGGAGATGTCGCGCGGCTCGGCCCAGGTGGCGCCGGCGTCGTCCGAGTGCGTGACGAACACCCGCGTGGCCGGCTTCGTGCGGGCCACGATCTCCTCCTCGGTGGCGGCGCCGGGGGAGCACGTGAAGGCGAGCCAGATGCGGCCGCGGCCCGACTCCTCGACCACGCAGGGATTGCCGCAGAAGTCGGCCCCCATGTCGGCCACCACCTGCATCGGCTGCCAGGTCTGGCCGCCGTCGAGGCTGCGACGCAGGACGACGTCGATGTTGCCCTGGGCCCTGCGGTGATCGATGCGGCCCTCGGCGAAGGCGAGCACGGGCCGGTTGTTCGCGGTCCAGATCGCCGGGATGCGGAAGATCTTGTAGCCCGACTCGCCGGCCACGAAGGG
>JBIIUP010000034.1:0-18341 GCA_044339885.1 Pirellulales bacterium
CTCGCCGCCCTGCTCCCCGCCGGTGTCGAACTGGCCTCCGACGGCCTGGAGCTGCCGCTGGGAGACGGCTGACCGACGACCCGCGGCGGCCGTCACGGCAGCGGGAGCCGCCGCAGGCGGAGGGAGTTGGCGATCACCGAAAGCGAGCTGATGCTCATGGCGGCGGCGGCGAGCCTGGGGCTGGTGACGTGGCCGATCACGGGGAAGAAGAGGCCCGCCGCGGAGGTGGTGGCCTGCGGGTGCATCGGGCACCGCCAGCACAGTTCGCCGACGTCGGCCCGCGCGCAGCACGGCCGCGTTGCGGCTGGTTCCGACGCAGGCTGGATGACCTCGAGCTTCACGGGCCCGGCATTCGACGGGGCCCCTGTCGCGCACGGGGCACTCCGGTCGCACGGCGACCGGTCTACCGAAGTCGTTCAGCAGCCAGCCGTCGGTCGGGAACGCGGTTTCGGTTCGGTAGCCCGGTTGCCGTGCAACCGGGAATCCGCGTCGCGCACGGGGCACTCCGGTCGCACGGCGACCGGTCTACCGAAGTCGTTCAGCAGCCAGCCGTCGGTCGGGAACGCGGTTTCCGGTTCGGTAGCCCGGTTGCCGTGCAACCGGGAATCCGCGTCGCGCACGGGGCACTCCGGTCGCACGGCGACCGGTCTACAAATCCGCGTCGCGGGCACGGCGACCGGTCTACTCGCGTGGCGACCGGGCTACCGCACGGGGACGACCAGGAAGGCGTCGAAGTCCGGCGACGTCGGATCCCGCCTCATGGGAAACGCCACCGGCGTGCCGGCGAACGTCCCCGTGAGCACCGGCGTGGCGCGGGCCAGCGTGTGGGTGACCTCCAGGCAGTTGTAGACCCGGTAGCGGTCCCCGGGGGCGAGAGGCTGCGAGAGGTCGACGTCGACGGAGTCCTTGCCGTCCCAGTTGAAGATCGCCACGTGCGCGCGGCCCTTCTCGTGGCGGTTGGCGTAGACGCGGACCATGCTGCCGGTCGGCCGGCCGGCGGCCGTCTCCGCGAGCGTCGCGTGCCCGTCGAGGCCGAGGGCCTGCCACTCCGCGAAGGTCAGCAGCGGATCCCCCTTGCTGATCTTCCCCACGCGATCGTAGCGGAAGACGGCCGCGTCGGCGGTCGTGAAGTAGCGGTTGCCGTCGACCCGGTATCCCGACAGATCGGGCTTCCGCTCCTGGGGCTCGATGGCGTCGGGGATCGTGGCTGAGTTGATCTCCAGCATGAGCTTCCCGGCCCAGAGCGTGTTGTTCTCGAACACAATGTGATTCCAGCGGCCCATGCAGACGGCATAGTTGCCGCCCATGAACCAGTTGTCGCGGACCACCCCGCTGGCGTTCGTGTAGTCCGTCTTCGCGGCCTCCTTCTTGCTCGAGAGCCGGACGTTCGCCCGATGCCCGTTCGCCGTCTCGTGCTGGTAGGCGACGTTGCCGATCAGTTCGAGGCCGTGGAACGGGACGCCCGGGTTGATGAAGAAGTTGTCCCAGTTGCGGTTCGGCACCACGCAGCCGCCGAGGAAGGCGATGTTGTCGATGAACCGGACGTCGTGCGCGGCATCGGCCCCGTAGACGTGGACGCCGAGGTTCTGGGACGCCGACCGGTAGGCGATGCACTGCTGAATAGTCTTCGTGCTGCCGGCGTTGTTCTGGAGGTACGAGTTGCTCGATCCGTGGGGCAGGCCGCAGGAATCGTGGATCAGGCAGCCATAGATCGTGATGTCCTTGCTCGGCTGCATGGCCGCCACCGTCGAGCACGATCCGAAGAGGTTGCAGTTGACGAGTTCCACGTTTCGGCTGGACAGCAGCGCGACCGCCGGCGGGGACTCGGTGGTGGGGGTGTAGTCGGCAGGGCCGATCTCCAGGCCCGTGATCCGCACGTGGGAGGCGTCGACCTCCAGCGTGCCGTCGAGGTAGGCGGTCGCTCCCGGCTCGGGCGCGATGGTGACGGGCTGGTCCGGCGCACCGCTGACCTCGATGCGGAACACGCGGGGGAAGAGGGCCCGGACATTCTCTTTGTGAAAGCGGTTCGGCGAGGCCGGCCGGTAGGTGCCGTCGAGGAGCAGGATCGCGGTGCCCGGTTCGATCCGCACGTCCGTCTGCGTGCCTCCGGCCAGGGCCTGAACGAAGGAGTAGGGGGCGTCCCGCGTTCCCTTGCCGGGCTGGTCACCGGGGCCGACCCACACGGTGGCCGCGGCGACCGTCCCGGGGAGGCAGGCCAGCGCGAGGGCCAGGGAGCAGGCCATGCAGCCGGCTGTCCACCCGGCAGCCCGGTTCGTTCCACCGCAGGTCCATCGCGCGTGCATCGGAGTTTCTCCTCGCCGTCGGGGCGGGTCTACGGCCCCGCTGCCGCGGACGCCAGTTTCATCCGCTCACGCCGGCTCGTGCGACAGTCGACGGATGTCGTCGAGGAGCCGGGCGGCTGCGGCCGAGTCGATGGCCCGTTCGGCGAGCCCGCGGGCCGCGTCGAGATCGGGCGCCCGGCCCGCCGCCCAGAGCACGGCGGCCGCGTTGATGACCACCACGTCGCGACGGGGTCCCGCGGCGCCCGCGAGGACGTCGCGGATCGCCGCGGCGCTCTCCTGCGGCCCGGCGACCGCCAGTTCCGCGGCCCGCTCCGCCGGCTGGCTGTCGAGGCCGAAGTCTCGCGGGGTCCACCGGCAGCGGCGGACGGAGTCCACCGCGACGTCGATCACGTCCGTGGGCCCGAACAGGCTCACCTCGTCGAAGACCCCGGCCGTGTCGGGCTGCCCGCCGACGTGGCCGGAGACGACGACCGCGCGGCGGGCTCCCAGCAGCCGCGCCGCCTCGGCCAGCGGCTCGCGGGCCGAGGCCCGGCCCACGCCGATCACCTGCACGGTGGCGCCCGCCGGGTTGCACAGCGGGCCGACGAGATTGAAGACGGTCGGCCGGCCGAGCGACCGCCGCAGCGGCCCCACCCTCGCCATCGCCGGGTGGTGGGCCGGTGCCATGCAGAAACAGAAGCCCAGCTCGCGCAGGCACCGCGCGGCCACGGCCGCGCCGCCGTCGATCCGCACGCCGAGGCTCTCGAGCACGTCGGCCGAGCCGGTGCGGCTGGAGACGGCGCGGTTGCCGTGCTTGGCCACGGGCTGGCCGGCTGCCGCGACGACGATCGCGGCCGCGGTCGAGACGTTGAACGAGCCCGAGCCGTCGCCGCCTGTGCCGCAGGTGTCCGCGACGGGAGTCGGGCAGGCCGCGGCCACGGGCAGCATGCGGCCGCGGAGCGCGGCGGCGACGCCGGCGATCTCGGCGCTCGACTCGCCGAATTCGGCGAGCGCCACCAGCCAGCGGCCGAAGGCCTCGATGTCGACGCTCCCTTCGAGCACGGCATCGATGAGCCTCCGCACCTCGGCTGCCGTCTGCCGCCTCCCGGCCCCGAGGTCCGCCGTCCAGCCGCCGACGTCGACGGCCGGGGCGTCCGTCGGTGGATCGGTGGTGTCGTCTCGAGTCGCCATGCCCAGGCCCCCTTTCACCGGGGTGTCGTGCCGCGGTCATCCCCTTTCGGATACGATTCCGCGGCAGGTCCGCGGTCCGCGAACCCCCAGACTACATCAGCCCCCCGTTTTCGAAGTGCCGCCGAGCGTGTCCATCCCCACCGCACCCCGCAAGGTGATCATCGACGTCGATCCGGGGATCGACGACGCGGTCGCGTTGGCGATGGCGCTCTTCGACCCGCGACTGGAGGTCGTCGCCGTGACGGCCGTCGCCGGCAACGTCTCGGCGGAGCAGGCCACGGCCAACCTCCAGGCGCTCGTGGCGTTCCTCGATCCCCCGCGGCTGCCGCGGCTGGGAGTCGCCGACGGCGAGGTCGTCATGCCCGCCAAGCCCTACAGCGTCCACGGGACCGACGGCCTCGGCGGGGTGGAGCTGCCGCGGGTCCAGCTCCACGGCGGCCATTCCTCGGAGAAGGTCATCTGGGAATGCCTCAAGGCCCATCCGCGGGAGATCACGATCCTCGCGCTCGGCCCGCTGACGAACGTCTCGCGGGTGCTCAGGCGCGACCCGTCGGTGGCGGCGATCATCGGCGAGCTGGTCATCTGCGGCGGCACGATCCACGCCGCCGGCAACGCGACGGCGACGGCCGACTTCAACTTCTACTGCGACCCTCCGGCGGCGCGGCACGTGATCCGCGAGCCGCTCACCAAGACGCTCGTGCCCCTGGAGACCACCTCGCAGGTGGTCCTGGAGTTCGGCCTGCTCGACCAGCTGCCGGACTCCTTCTCCCGCGCTGGCAAGGTGCTCCGCGGCATGCTTGCCCACTCGTTCAGGGCCCAGCGGCAGATCCTCGGCAGCGAGGGCATCCGGCTGCACGACGTGGTGGCGCTGGTGGCCGCGACGAACCCGGAGCTGTTCGAGCGGGCAGCGGTGGTGGCGGACGTCGAAGTGTCCGGCGAGCTCACCGCCGGCATGCTCGTGGTCGACCGGCGGCAGATTCGGTCGGGGCGGCCGAACGCCGACCTGCTCGTCTCCTGCGACGCTCCCGCGGTGCAGGACTGCATCCTCCGGGGCCTCGCCGCCACGGCCGATCGCGCGTAGCCCCGTCGCCGAATCGGTAGCCCCGTCGCCGATTCGGTAGCCCGGTTGCCGTGCAACCGGGAATCCGCGTCGCCTGCCACCAGACTCCGGTCGCACGGCGACCGGTCTACCGAAGTCGAAACCGCTCCTGGTTCAGTAGCCCGGTTGCCGATTCGGATTCCCGGTTGCCATGCAACCGGGAATCCGCGTCGCCTGCCACCAGACTCCGGTCGCACGGCGACCGGTCTACGGCGTCGGCTACTCGTCGAAATCCTTGCGGCTCGCCACGGCGAGTCGCAGCGGGATCCGCTCGCGGTCGCGGAAGAGCACGATCTCCACCGTGGCGTCGACCGGCGTCATGCTCACCAGGCTCATGAGGTGATCGTCGTCCTCGACGGGCTGGCCGTCGAACTCCAGCACCACGTCGTCGAGCCGGATGCCGGCGAGCGCCGCAGGGGCGCCCTCCGTCACCGCCTCCACCCGGGCGCCGATGGGCCGGATCATGCCCAGCCGGTGCGCCTCCGACTGGGAGAAGTCGCGGTCCAGCGCCACGCCGAGGTAGGCCCGCGACACGGAACCCTGCTCCACGAGCTGCCGCGCCACGTACGTCACCATCCCGATCGGGATGGCGAAGCCGATGCCCTCGTTGCCGCCGGAGTTGCTGGCGATCGCCGTGTTGAGGCCGACCACCTCGCCGCGGAGGTTGACGAGTGGTCCGCCGCTGTTGCCGGGATTGATCGCGGCGTCGGTCTGGATGAAGTCCTGGAATTTCACCGCCCCCTCGCCGATCTCGAGGTCACGGCGTCCCTTGGCTGAGACGATGCCCAGCGTGAGCGAGTGCTTGAGGCCGAAGGGGCTGCCGATGGCCAGGACGGTGTCGCCGATCTGCAGGGTGTCGGTCGCGGCGAGCCGTGCGGTCTGGAGGTCGTCGGCCTGGATCTCCATGACGGCGAGGTCGGTGCCGGCGTCGGACCAGAGCCGCCGCGGCCGGAGCTCGCGGCCGTCGTCGAGCCGGATGCGGATTTCCCCCAGCTCGGCGCCGAACACGACGTGGCGGTTGGTGAGCACGACGGTCCGGCCACCGATCTCGGTGATCACTCCCGATCCCGCCTCCTCCTCCGACGACTTGCCTCCCCGCGGCCGCTCGCGGGGCTTCGTGGCGTCGATGTGGACGACGGTCGGGCGGAGTAGCTGGGCCAGACGCCGCAGCTGCTGGCCCTGCTGCTCGAGGTGCTCGGCGTCGCGGGCGGCCTGTGCGTAGAGCCGGTCGCGCTCCGCCTCCGTGAGCCGGGCCGGCCGCATCGGATCGACGCGATCGCCGGGCTGGACCGCCGCGATCGGCGCCAGCCGGACGGGAGGCTCGTCGGCCACCACCGCCGCCAGCGGCAGGGCCGCGAGGAGGACGAGCCGGGGGAGCAAGACACGTTCCATGGGATGCTCGTCGGGGACCGAAGCCTTCCGGCGTCGAGCATAGCAGGCTGCCGGCCGGCTACTCCAGTTCGCCCGCGACGGGCTCCTCGCTCCGCTCCGCGGCCGACTCCCGCATCCGCTCGGCCGACGAGCCGGACCGCTCCAGCTCCCGCTGGCACTCGATGCACATCGTCGCGTAGGGAAGGGCGTCGAGGCGGGCCATCGAGATCTTCCGGCTGCACACCTCGCAGATGCCGTACTTGCCTTCCTTCATCCGCTCGAGGGCGTTCTCGATCGAGGCCAGTTCCCGGCTTTCCACTTCGGCCAGCTGCGAACTGATCTCGTCCTGCGTCGAATCGTAGGCCGCGTCGATGACGTCGCCCGGCGACTCGCTCCGCAGCTCCTTCAGCAGGGAGAGATCGCCGGCCAGCGCGCTGCGGAGGGCGTCCCGCCGCCGCACGAGGATCGCCCGCAGGTCCTGGAGAGAGTCTTTGCGTGCCATGGTTGCAGCTCCCTGATGTGCCGAGGCGCATGCGGTGCCACGAGCCGAAAGCCCGGGCGGCGTGCGCCACGACCAATCCTACGGAGCCCGTGGAGGGATGGTTCGCCCGGGCAGGATCGGCAAAGTGCCGGCCGGAAATGCAGGGAAAGCGGGCTTCGACACTTGGCGGGATTCAGGGCGTTTTTTCCGGCCCCGTCTCCGGGGACGGGGGGGAGCCTGCCGGCTCGGTCGGCCGGGGGCGGATCGGCACCTGGACTTCGGAGTACTTGAGCATTCCGGGGACGAACGGGCTGTTGTAGGCGAGCGTGCGGGGGGAACCGGCCTCCTCCCAGTCCGGGTGTTCCGCCAGCCAGGCCCGCACCCGCCCGAGTCCCCGGTCGAACGTCTGCCGTGAATAGGAGCCGCGGGTGCCGACCGAGGCCACCGTCGTCTCCGGGATGTCCTCGACGACGACGGCCGCGTCGGCGGGATCGGGGCCGGGCGTGCCCAGGGATTTGCTCGCGTAGAGGAACGCCATGCCGCCGTCCCCGCGGTCGGCACCGTCCAACAGCGGCATCTCCACGGGGGACGTCATCGCGATCTCGTTCCGCTTGATGTGGCGGAAGAGCGTCATGAAGCTGCCGTCGCGGCCCCCTTGCGCCCGCGCGAGCCGGTGCTCGGGGTAGGTCTTGACGATCACCTCCCCGACGGGGCCCGGCGGCGGAAAGCCCTCCGGGAGCCGCGCCTCGGCGATCATCATGGGCTTGGGTGGCGGCGGGTCGGCGGCGTTCACCGGCGCGGCCCGCAGGATGCCGAGGGTGCAGAGCGCTGCAATGACGGTGCTCGGTCTCGGCATGGCTGGTGCTCCGGGGACGGGAATTTCAGGATCGTAGCCGATCCGGGGCCGGCCGGAGCGGCCGGCGACCCGGTTGCACGGCAACCGGGCTACGAAACGGGCCCCGGCGAGTTCGGACGTTGGCGGGCGATCGCTTCGGTAGACCGGTCGCCGTGCGACCGGAATCGGCATGGGCGTCGAGCCGGATTCCCGGTTGCACGGCAACCGGGCTACGAGACGGCAGCCGGGCTACGAGACGGCTGAGAGGTGAGTACGAGTAGCTGCAAGACGGGTGTACGGGACGGGCCCCGGCGAGTTCGGACGTTGGCGGGCGATCGCTTCGGTGGACCGGTCGCCGTGCGACCGGAATCGGCATGGGCGTCGAACCGGATTCCCGGTTGCACGGCAACCGGGCTACGAGACGGCAACCGGGCTACTACGGACTCATGCGTCCCCGTGGACGGTGATCACGAGCCGGCGGGGACCGCCGCGGTCGCGGTGCTCGCAGAGATAGATTCCCTGCCACGTGCCCAGCGCCAGGCGGCCCTCCCTGATCGGCACGGTCACCGAACTGCCGATCAGCGCGGCCTTGACGTGCGCGGGCATGTCGTCGGGCCCCTCCAGCGTGTGGACGTAGGGGAACTCCTCGCTCGCGATCCGGCCGAACGCCATCTCCAGGTCGCGGGGCACGTCGGGGTCGGCGTTCTCGTTGATCGACAGGCTCGCCGAGGTGTGCTGGATGAAGACGTGGGCCAGACCGACGCGGACCTGGCCCATGGCGACGAGGGCCGCCTCGACCTCCGCGGTGATGAGGTGGAAGCCGCGGCGACGCGGGGCGAGCGGGAGTTCCGTCTGCAGCCAGGCCATGCTTCAGTCTCCGCCGCGGAAGCACCAGACGCGGCCGTCGGCGGAGGCGATCACGACGCGGCCGGCCGCCACGCCTGCCCCGGCGTCGAAGCCGCCGCCGGCGTCGAACGTCCAGGCCGGCTCCCCCGTCGCGGCGTCGAGGGCGGCGATCCGCCCCGTGGCGTCGGCGACGATCGCCACGAGCCGCGGTTCGGCGTTCGCCGCGGCGGCGGCCACCACCACCGGGGCCGCGTCGACGCGGCCCCGCATCGGCGCCCGCCAGGCACGGCCGCCATCGGCCGCGGCGAAGGCCTCGATTGCGCGGCCGCGGCAGCCGACGATCACCAGCCCGTCGGCGACGGCCGCGCTCGAGCGGTACGACTGCCCCGGCACGGCGCCGCGGGCCTGCCAGGCGATCGCGGCACCGGCGACGTCGATCGCGTAGAAGATACCCGCCTCGGTGCCGAAGAAGACGCGGCCGGCCAGGCTCGCGGGGGTCGTGCCCGTGGGGCCGTCGATCGGCACCGTGGCCACCTCCGTGCCCGTCCCGGCGTCGATCACGTGGAGCTTGCCGTCGCAGCCCGCCAGGAACACCCGGTCCCCAGCCGGCGTCCGGGCCACCGTGGGCGAGCAGCGGATCTGGTCGGCGATCGAGTGCTTCCAGACGACCGACCCGTCGGCCAGCCGCAGGCAGGTGAGCGACGCATCCTGCGAGCCGACGAGCACGCGGAGCCCGTCGGCGGCGGCGACGAGCGTGGGGCCGCCCGAGATCTCGCCGTCGGTGGCGTGCTCCCACGCCACGGCCCCCGTCGCGCAGTCGAGGCCGCGGACGACGCCGGCGTCGTCGCCGACCACGACGAGGGGCGTCGCCGGATCGAGCGAGACCGCCGCCGCCGACGGGAACCCCGCCTCCTCGGCACGGAACGTCCAGCGTGTCTCGCCGGTGTCGAGTGCCAGGGCGTGGAAGGTCCCCGCGAGATCACCGACGTAGACCGTGCCGCCGGCGATGACGGGCGTGGCGCCGAAGGCCGTGTTCTCGAAGTCACGCCGCCAGGCCTCCGCGAGCGGCAGCCGCAGCGTGGCATCCGACCGGCCCGTGCCCCCGGCACAGCCGCGGGCCATGGGCCAGGCATCGGCCGGCGCCGCCTCGGGAGGTGGTTCGGCGGCGGTCGCGACCGCCGCGACCAAGAGGGCGAGGCATCCGCAGGCGGTGGTGGGGCTCATCGGGCCGCCTCGTAGACCGCGGCCAGGTCGGCGGCCGCGACCGGGCGGGGATTGAAGCCGGCCGTCCACTGCGCCGCCGCCGCGGCCGCCAGGGCCGGGACGTCGGGGGCCGCGATTCCCAGCCGGCCGAGCGAGGCCGACAGCCGCGCCGCATCCAGGAGCGTCGTCAGCCAGGCGGCGAGCCGGTCGCCGGCAGCCGCCGCGGGAACCTCGATGCCGATCGCGGCCAGGAGGTCGGCGTAGAGCGGGCCGGCCACCGCGGCATTGAAGCGGACGACGTGCGGCAGCGCCAGGCCCACGGCCTGTCCGTGCACCACGCCGTGGGCCGCCGTGAGCGGGTTGGCCAGCGCGTGGGCGGCCCCGAGCATCGAGTTCTCGATCGCCAGACCGGCCAGCGCCGCGCCGAACTGCACGGCGGCCCGTGCGGCGATCGTGCCCCCGTCGACGAACAGCCCGGGCAGGTTCGTGGCGAGCAGCCGCCACGCTTCCCGCGAGAACACCCGCGAGGCCGGCGTGGCGGCGCGGCTGACGTGGCTCTCGACGGCATGGGCGACGGCGTCGACGCCGGTGACCGCCGCGAGCGAGAGCGGCTGCGTGAGCGTGAGGTTCACGTCGAGGATCGCCACGCGGAACGCCGCCCGCGGATCGCCGCAGGCCATCTTGAGCCCCGTGGCCTCGTCGGTGATGAGCGCGAACGACTGCGTCTCACTGCCCGTGCCGGCCGTCGTGGGCACGGCGATCGAGGGCAGCATCGGGCCGGTCGCGGTGCCCCGGCCCTTGTAGTCCTCCATCCGCCCGCCGCAGGAGACCAGGAAGTTGATCCCCTTGGCGCAGTCCATCGAGCTGCCGCCGCCGAGGCCCACGAGCAGGTCGGGGCGGAAGTCGCGGGCGAGGGCGGCGCCGGCTGCGACCTGATCCCCCGAGGGGTTGCCGCCGAAGCCTGAGAAGACCGCCGTCGCCAGGCCCGCGGCCTCGAGCGACTCGACGCCCGCCGCGGCATGGCCGGCGTCGACGATGCCCGGATCACTCGTCACCAGCACCCGCGTGGCCCCGAGCTCGCGTGCCAGCTCGCCGAGCCGCGCCAGCGAGCCCGGGCCGACCACCAGCCGCGGCCCGGGGCGGAACTCGAAGTCGAGCCGTGCGTCAGGCATGGGCGACGGTCGCGGCCGGCAGCTGCAGGGCGCGGGAGCGGTAGAGGAAGTCGATGATGTTGCCCTCGTGCGGCTGCAGCCAGTCGAGCCGCGTGGTGGGGATCGGACCGAGGTTGAGCCGGTCGATGTGCGTGCAGTCGACGAGCCGCCGCTGGAACGCCTCGTCGTCGGTGATCGCCGAGCAGACGAGCGTGGGGCCGATTCGCTCGAGCATCCTCTCCTGCGGGCACTCGACCACGCTCACGAACGGGAACATGTATTCCGCCTTCGCGATTTCGGGCTCGGGGCTCGTGCAGTGGACGACCGTGGGCCGCAGCCAGCCGCAGCGCTCGCCCTCCACGAGCCGCGGGCCGTGGGCCGCGGTCGCGTGGGTCACGCCAGGGGCCGCAAGGCCGGCCTCGATCTGCCCCCAGATCGCCTTCGCGGCGCCGGGGATCGTGAAGGCGGCGAGCTTCGCCCCGGGATCGTCGGGCGGCTTCACCTCGATCGGCCCCAGCCGTGCGGCGACGGCCTCGGCGATCGCCCGCGTGTGACGGCTGGCGTAGATGGCCGAGGCGTTGATGCAGCCGCGGCCGCTGTTGATGGCCACGCTCTCGCACATCATGTCGAGGTGCCGCTCCCAGTCGTCCACGCAGTCGTCGCCGAGGATGATCTTGGAGAAGCCGGGGCCATGCACCTGCACGCCGGGATTGCCGCGGTACTGCTCGACCGTCTTGGCGCTGCCGAAGATCATGCTCCGCCGGCAGCCGGCGAGGATCCCGGCCCCCACGTCGGTCGCCCCCGGATAGAGGCCGATCGCCTCGGCGGGGATGCCCGCCTCCACCATCGCGGCCGCCATGCGGTAGGGAGTCCACGGCTCCTGGCTGCCCGGCTTCATGACGAGCCCCACGCCCAGCGCGATCACCGGGAGCCAGAGCGTGTGCACGCCCGGCGAGTTGCTCGGGAGCACGAGCCCGAGCACCGGCGACTGGGCCTGGTAGCTCACCGTGACGTCGCGATGCTCCCGGCCGTATCCGCGCCAGAGGATGGTCGTGTCGAGGCCCCTCGACAGGGCGTCGAGGATCCGGTCCATGTTGGAGAGCACGAACATGTTCTTCTGCATGTTGGCCCGACAGAGACTCTCCGGCAGCCCGGTCGTGGCCGACTGGCACTTCACGAAGTCTTCCGGCGACTGCCGCGTGTCGCCGACCGTCACGGTGCCGTTGGCATAGACGTTCCCCGCGGTCTGGAGCCGCTCGACGATCTCCTCGGGATCGATCGCGAGCAGGGCCGCCCGCGCCTGCTCCGCCTTCTGGAGGTCGCGGCCCACGATCGCGCCGCCGACCTGGCTCACCTCGGCGACGGGCGCGCCGGTGAGGAAGTGGACGAGCGTCTCGCGCTGCAGCGACTCGTAGGGCTTGCCGAAACGCCAAGCGGGAAGATGCATGGGTGGGTACTCAGGGACTCGATGGAACGGTTGCCAAGGATACCAATTCGCCCAACCCGGCCCGGGGAGTGCCCCGGCCGTTTCGCCGGACGTTCGCTGCGGCCTTCCTGGCCTTCGCTCACTCGATGCTGCCTGCGCTCCGCCATCCCTGGCTCCGCTGGTCAGCAACGCCGGCGCACCGGCCGGGGCACCCCCCGAGCCTCCCCCTTCTGGTCGAGGAAGGCTCGGGGCTGCCCATCCCCTCGAGCCGGCGTAGGTGGCCAGCGCAGCCCGGAGGGCGAGAGCGCAGGCACCTCCGAGAGAGCGGAGGGCAGGGATGCCCGTAGCGAATGTCCGGCGAGAGGGTGTGGGCAGCCCCGGGCCGGTTGGGCACGAAGAGCGCCGCCAAAATCAGTACACGCCCACGGTCGTCGTGGCCGCGAGTGCGCGGAAGGGGCGGACGCCGCTGATGCCGTCCCAGGGGTACTTCGCGTAGGGCAGTTCGCGCTCGCCTTCATCGCGTTCGAGGAAGCCTGGGATGAAGGTTTCCTTCGTGAGCGTCGTGAGGCGAACGCGGCCGGTGCCGCCGTGGGGGACGAGCTCGTCGGGACGATCGAAGTCCACGACCTCGATCACGGCCCGCGGCTGCGGCGCGTAGTAGGCGATCGTGTAGCCGTCGGCTGCAATCACGGGCCGGCTCGCGGCCAGGCCCATGAGCGTGTTGCCGTAGGTGGGCGTCATGTAGGCGCCGTCGAGGAGTTCCTCGACCGCGAAGCGGGTCCACTGCGGCGTGAACTCGGTGCCGCCGGAGAAGATGCCGGTGATCCCCGCCTTGCGGATCGTCGTGCCCTTCTTCTCCAGCGTCAGGGCGAGGGCCTCGAGGAGCTTCGGCGTGGTGAACATGCAGCGGATGTCGTGCCCCGCCTCGAGGATCGTGATCGCCTGGTCGATGCAGTGCTGCTTGTAGGCCTCGAGGTGCTCCATCCAGCCCTTCTGGATGAGCTTGATCACCCAGCGCGGATCGAGATCCACGCAGAAGCAGATGCCACCGCGGTACTGCGCGAGGTGCTCGATCGAGAGCCGCAGCCGCCGCGGGCCCGAAGGGCCGAGCATGAGCCAGTTGGCTCCCTTGGGAAAGAACTCCTCGGGGAGCGTGTCGCTGAACATCTCGTAGTCGGTGCGGAAGTCGCGGGAGTTGTACCGCGATTTCGGAATGCCCGTCGTGCCCCCCGTCTCGAATACGTAGGCCGGCTGGTCGGCCAGCCCTTTCGGCACCCAGCGGCGCACCGGGCCGCCCCGGAGCCACTCGTCCTCGAACGGCGGAAACTTCTTGAGGTCCGCGTAGCACTTCACGTCGGTGAGCGGGTTGAAGTCCAGCGACTTCGCATACTCCAGCCAGAACGGGCAGCCCGTCGACTCGTGGAAGTGCCAGGCCATCGTCTCGACGGTATGGGCGTCGAGCACCGCCCGGGCGCGGGCGACGGCCGCGTCGTCGGCGACCTCGAAGGCGGGGCGTGCGGCGGACGAGGGGGCGGTGGCCATGGGGCTCCTTGGGACGGATGGGCCGAGGTGCCGCGGGCAGGGCTGACGTCAGCCCTCGGCGGGCGTTTCGGCGCTGGGCTGCGGAGCGGCCAGCTGGGCGAACAGCTGGAGCACGCCGTTGAAGTGGGCGAGGCGGGGGCCGTAGCGGTCGATGAACTCCCCGAGGGCGTACTCGCTGTCGGTGAAGTCCTCCGCGCTGTCGGCCGCCTCGCGGGCGATGCCCGCGAGGAACTCGGTGTGCACCTTGGCGAGCGAGTCGGCGGCGCGGCGGCACGACTTGGCGAGCTGCGGGTTGGCGTCCCGCCAGGCCTTGAGCTCGGCGGTCCGCTGCCGCTGCTGGAGCGAGACCTGGTTGAGGAGCTCGGTGAGGAGCTCGCAGGAGCGGTGCTGGAGCACGACCAGGTCGCGGAGCATCCGGTTGGTCTCGGCGAGGTCGCCCGCGACCGGGAGCTGGCCGGCGGCCGCCACGGTGCCCGCCGAGATGTCGACCTGCGTGAACAGCGGGGGGACTTCGGACATCGGCGGGCTCCTCGCTCCGTACGGCTGATCCACTGATCGTAGGCAGGAAGTGGCGATCGTGCCACGCGGGGGCGAGCATTTCCGGCACCCCCGTCAGGGTTTCCCCAGCTTCCGCACCGCGGCCCGGGAATGGAGCCGCTGGCCCGGGCGGGGCCGGCCGGCGGGGTCGGTTCAAGTGGCCGGCGGGGTGGGCCGATCAAGGGACGTCGGGGCCCACGGGGGGCGCCCGCGGCACGGTGGGAGCGGCGAACCGGCATGGAGCAGCCAGCGATCGGTCGGGACGAGGCCGCGGCGTTCGGCTTCCTCACGGTCGTCGAGTCGCCGGTCCACGGCACCTTCGGCGGCTACCTGCTGGTCGACGTGCTCGGCCGGCCGCTGGAGTTCCACTGCACGGCCCCGGTGAGGGTGTCGCGGGCGCAGGCGATCCTCTACGGCCCCACGCTGCAGCCCCACCTCCACGGCCGCCAGATCGGCGGCGCGCTGCTCGCCGAGTCGAAGCTCGCGCCGGTGGTGGTGCTCACCGACCACGAGGCGATGCTGCGGGCCGACGGCGGGCCGGCGCCCGTGGCCCTGGCGCGGCGGGTCGAGCCCGCGGCGGGCGGCGCGGCATTCACGGTCGGGGCGGTCGAGGTGCGGTGCGGCGGCGGCGACCTGGAGCCGATGGTTCGGGAGCAGCTCGTCAGGCTCGGCGAGGCGGTCGACCTGTGCGAGCCCTTCGAGCGGATCCGCGCCGCGATCGACGAGGCACAGCGGCATTGACGCAGACGCACCGCACGATGGGCCGTCGAGCCATGGACCCGCACCGCCCCGCCGCCGACCAGCTTCCCGCCGTTCGCACGCTCGGGCCTGAAGCGCTCGCGCTGACCGGTTCCAGCGCGGTGCGGAGCGTCGACCTGTTGCTTCACCGTCCCGCCGCGCTGCGGCTGCCGCTGGCCGCCGTCGTGCCGGCCGTGAGACGGATCGACCTGCCCGCGACGCGGCCACGGGTGACCAGCTTCCGGTTCGCGCCGCCGGCCGGTCCCGCGGCGGCCGGCCTGCCGCCCGCCCCGCCGATCCGGGACGTGCCGGCGGCCGGCCCCCGGCCGCCGCGGGCCCCGGGCCGCCGCGCGCGGGTCGCGCCGCCCCGCGACGTGGTCAAGCTCGAGGAGCGGTTCTTCTACCTGCTCCAGCCCGACCTCGAGACGATGCTCCAGGCGGGGCGGCTGGAGTTTCCGCGGCAGCCGTTCCCGTTCCAGCTCGAGGGCATGGCATTCCTGCTGCCGCGGCACGGCGCCGTGCTCGCCGACGAGATGGGGCTCGGCAAGTCGATGCAGGCGATCTCGGCGATCCGCCTGCTCGTGCGCTCCGGCGAGGCGCGGAGCGTGCTCGTCGTCTGCCCGAAGGGCCTCGTCTCGAACTGGGTTCGCGAGCTGGCCGACTGGGCGCCGGAACTGGTGGTGGCGGTCGTCGAGGGGGATCCCGAGCGGCGCCGCTGGCAGTGGACGCTCCCCGGCGTGCCGGTGAAGGTGGCCAACTACGAGGTGCTCGTCCGCGACGAGGAGCTCGTGGCCGAGCTCGGGCTGGCGTTCGACCTCGTGGTCCTCGACGAGGCCCAGCGGATCAAGAACCGGGCGAGCCGCACGAACCGCGCGATCACCCGGCTGCCCCGGTGCCGCGGCTGGGCGCTGACCGGGACGCCTGTCGAAAACGGTTCGGACGACCTGCTCGGGATCTTCGAGTTCGTGGCCCCGGGGCAGCTCCACCGGCGGATGACGCCGCGGGAGATGGGGGCCGCCGCCGCCGACCACGTGCTGCGGCGGACGAAGGAGAAGGTGCTCAAGGACATGCCGCCGCGGCTCAACCGTGACGAGTGGATCGAGCTGGGGACCGAGCAGCGGGAGACCTACCGGCGGGCGGAGGAGGAGGGGGTGTTGCGGCTCTCGCGGCTGGGCGACGAGGCCACGATCCAGCACGTCTTCGAGCTCGTGCTGCGGCTCAAGCAGATCTGCAACTTCGACACCGCCACCGGCGAGAGCGCCAAGCTGGAGTGCCTGGAGGCGGAGCTCGAGGAGGTGCGGGCCAGCGGCCGCAAGGCGCTGGTCTTCAGCCAGTGGGTGGAGACGCTCGGCCGGCTCCGCGAGCGGCTCGGCCGGTTCGGGGCCCTGGAGTATCACGGCGGCATGTCGACGGCCGCACGGGACGAGTGCATCCGCCGGTTCCGCCACGACGAGCGGCACTCCGTGCTGCTGCTCTCCTACGGCGCCGGGGCGGTCGGGCTGAACCTCCAGTTCTCGCAATACGTGTTCCTCTTCGACCGCTGGTGGAATCCGGCCGTCGAGGACCAGGCGATCAATCGGGCACACCGCATCGGGGCGGCCGGCACGGTGACCGTGACGCGATTCCTCTCCGCGGGCACGATCGAGGAACGGATCGACGAGGTGCTCCGCCGCAAGCGCGACCTTTCCGACACCATCCTCACGCAGGCCGGCTCGCCGGCCTCCGGCGGCGGCCTGACGGCGGACGAGATCTTCGCGCTGTTCGCGCTCAAGCCGCCTTCGCCGCCTCGCGCCCGGGTGGCGTAGCCGATTCCCCGGGAAAGGCGCGGAGCAGCACCGGTGCCGCCTCGGGAGCCGTCCGCCGGGGGGCGAGCCGCCGCACCGCCTTCGCCAGCCGCAGGGCCAGCCGGCGGTGGGCCGGCACGGGCGGCCGACGGGCCTCGGCGAGGGACGCGGCCAGGGCTTGGGATTCCTCCTCGGCGGCCGCGAGGGCCGCGGCGAGTCGCCGGCACCCCGCGTCGGCCGCCGCCAGCGCGGCCTTCGTGGAGTCGAGTTCGGCGGTGGTGGCCGCGGCCTGCGCTGCCGCGGCGGTCAGCTCCGCGCCGACGGCGGCCAGCTCGGCCCGCGCCGCCGCCACCTCGGCGCGGGTCGCGGCCAGTTCAGCGCGAGTCGCGGCCAGGTCGTCCCGGCTGGCGGCCGTGTCGGCCGTCGCGGCCCCGAGGTCCGCGCGGACGCCCGCCAGCTCGGCCGCCAGGCGGCGGAAGCTCGTCTCGGCGCGGCTTGCCCTGGCCCACTCGACGAGCGCGAGGTCGGCCATGTCGGACCGCGCGTGATCGGGGATCGCCGCCACAGTGCCGGACTGGCAGCCCGCGAGCAGCTGCAGGTCCCGGTAGAGTTCGAGCGCCTCCCGGGATGCGGCCCGCACGATCTCCACGCGGTGGCCCGCGTCGTCGCGGCCGAAGAGCTCGGGGCGAAACCTGGTCGTCGGGGTGCCGAGCGGCACGCCCAGCCGCGACCGGATCTCGGCGATCACCCGCTCGGGCGCTGCGATCACCTGCGAGATCTCGAAGACGGCGCAGTGGTCCGGATGCCGCCGTGCGAAATCGACGACGAAGCGGTTGTAATGGACCCACACCCGCACGGCCAGCGCGGGGTTGAGGCCGAAGGTCTCGTCACCGCGCCGCAGGAGCGAGTCGACGACCTCCCAGGGGCGGCGAAACACGAACAGGTGCCGGGCCTCCGGCAGCAGCCGCTGCCAGAAGTCGAGAAACAGGGTCGTCCGCGGCTCCTTCCAGCCCCATGGCTTCCCGGCGCCCGCCCGCTCGGCGACGAGCTGCCGGGCGACCGGCTCGAGCATCTCCGGAACCGTGCCGCAGTCGAGCGTCGTGAAGCCCTCGCTCCCCAGGCCGTGCGCCCGCAGCGCCCGGATGTGGAACTGGAGGAACCGCACGTCCTCGAAGAACCCCTCCGCGTTGTTGGCGTCCGCGGCCAGCAGTTCCGATCCCAGGTCGAGCCCGGCGCTGGCCAGGATCGACGCGGTGTACGACGTGCCCGACCGGTGCATGCCACCGACGAGGAGCGGGCGCGTCGCGGGATCGAAATCGGTGCTGGTCACGGAGGTTCGGCCCGCGGTGGACGGGGAACGGTGGCCCCGGCCGGACCGCCGGCCAGAGCGTAGCGGCGGACCCTAGGAACTCGATCGCGCCGGGGTCAATGCGGAATCCCACGTGGAGAGGGGATGGGGATGCCGCGGATCCTGCCCAGGATCGCCAGCCGCCGCCGCCGGGCAGTCCGGGCCCCGGTCCGTCCGGCCCGATTGTGGTCGGGGCCCGGTTCGGACCCCGACCTGGCCGCGCTGCCGCGATCGGCGCGCTTGCCCCCCGTCGGCAAGATGGTTCAATCGACGTCGGCCCGGCCGTCGCGCCGGACCGTTCCTCCGCTTCCCGGTGGTCGGTTCCCCGTGCCCAGCGTCTACGACTACGACGTACTCGTGATCGGTGCCGGCCATGCCGGCGTCGAGGCCGCCTGCGCCGCGGCGCGGCTGGGGGCCAGGACGGCCCTGCTCACGGCCAACCTCGACACGGTCGGCCAGATGAGCTGCAACCCGGCGATCGGGGGCGTGGGCAAGGCCCAGCTCGTG
>JBIIUP010000035.1:0-18316 GCA_044339885.1 Pirellulales bacterium
GACGGCGAGCGAGGCCACGATGAACTGCCAGACGCCGTGCTGGGGCCGCTTCGCCCCCAGCAGCGACATCGTCGGGCAGAGCGCCAGGGCGGCCACGCACAGTCGGGCCGCCGCCGACGCCGACGGGTCCACCAGACCGCCGGCGGCCCGGCAGCCCATCTCGCAGGCCAGCGTCGCCGCGGCGACGGCCGCCCAGGCCGCGGCCGGAACGGCCGTCGAACCCCGGGCCAGCACCGCCCCCACGGCGGCCGCCAGCGCGGTGACGACCGCCGCGAGGCAGGCGACGAGCGACGGCGAGACGGCGGAGGGCATGAACGGAAGCCTACCCGCGCGGCGCACAAGGGCCGCGGCGGGAATGCCGCGCGGGCCGACCCTGCCGGTTGCGCAGGACGATCGCGAAACAGTCGCTCCTGGCGTTGACCGCGGCCGATCAGACCCTTGTGTCGGCGAACCCTCCCCGCGCCGCCCCCTCCCGGAACCGCGAGCGAATGCCCCGAATCAGCCCCCCTGCCCTGCGCGCGGCCATCGGCACCGCGACCGCCCTGCGGCCGCTTCCCGCCGCCTCGCGGCCCGCGGCACGGCAGGCGTCCCGCCGCGGCTTCCGTCTGGCGGCCGCGGCCCTGCTCGCCGTGACCCTCGCGCCGGCCTGCCCGGCGATCGAGATGTTCACCTTCTTCGGCGACGGCAGCCGGATCGGGCTGCCGAGCCTGGAGGTGCCGATCGAGGCCTACCCCGGCATTCCGCTGCGGAGCGATCGCCTGCGGGCCCAGCGGTCGACGCGGCGGCAGGTGCTGCGGTATCCGACCTCCACGGTCCCGGGCCCCCAGGCAGCCACGGCCCGCGGGATCACGGTCCGCCCCGAGGCCGACGCGGCCGCGACCGCAACGCCCCCGCGGTGAGCCCGCGGTGCGGCCGCCGGCGGGAGCGGCGCCGCGGCCGCGGCGTCAGCCGCCGCTGGGCTGCTTGAGCTTCTCCAGCAGGTCGACGGCATCGGGCCGCGTGGCGAACATCGGCTCGTTGCCCAGCACCTCCTCGAGGATCTGCCGGGCCCGGTCCTTCTCGCCGCGGTCGGCCAGGATCCGCGAGATGTAGTAGGCCCCGTCGGTGGTCAGGGCGTTGTTGCGGGAGATCTGGTCGAGGATCTTCTCGGCATCCTCGCGGCGGCCGAGCTTGTAGTAGATCCAGGCCAGCGTCGTCAGCGCGTTGACCTGCTGCGGCGAGTTGTCCCGGTACATCGCCACGTTGGCCTCCGCCATCTCCATGGCCCGCTGCCGCGCTTCCTTGTCCTCCGACTCGATGAGCACCAGGGCCAGCGAGTTGCTCGCCGGGAAGCTGCCCGGCGACTGGACGTGGGCCTCGTTGAAGAACTTCTCGGCCGTCTTGTAGTCCCGCGCCACGCGGGCGATGGCGCCGCGGACGATCTTGCCGTCGAGGCTCTTGGAGTCGATCGCGAGGGCTTTCTCGGCGGTCGCCTTGGCGGTATCCAGGTCGTTTTGCCCGAGGTACCACTGGGCCGACGCCAGGAGGACGCCGGCGTCGTTCGGCGCGGCCTTCACGGCCGCCTCGATGAGCTTCTTGGCCGTGGCCCGGTCCTTGGCGTCGTCGTAGAGCCGGGCCAGGGCCAGCTCCGGCTGGACGGCCTTGGCGTCGAGCTTGCGGGCCTCGCGAAACTCCGCCAGCGACTCGGTCTCCTTGCCGATCTGGAACAGCACGATGCCCATCCGCTGGTGGGCGCTGGCGTTGTCGGGATCGAGCTCCAGCCACTTCACGAGGTGGCCGCGGGCCTTCTCCCACTGCTTGCGGGCCTCGGCCACGGCGGCGGCGCCGGCCTGGCAGCGGATCTCGAAATCACGCTTCCGCTTGGCGTTCTCGGAGAACGCTCCGGTGAGCTCCGCGGCCTTCGCGAACAGCACGTCGGCCTCGGTGATCCGCCGCTCCTGGAAGGCGAGGTCGCCCAGCATCAGGTAGGCCTCCGGATCGGAGCCGAACTTGACCGCGGTCTCCTCCAGCTCCGCCCGTGCCGGCTGAATCTGGTTCACGCTCAGCCAGAGCATCGTCATCATCACGCCCGGCGGGGGCAGCTTCGGGTTGCTCGACCGCGCCCGCTCCAGCACGGCGCGGCAGCCGTCGATGTCGCGATCGCGGAACCGCGTGATCGCGTTGTTGACGTCCTTCACGCTGGCTTCGTCGGAGACGGCCTTGCCGATCAGCGACTGGGCGTTGATCTGGGCCCGTGCCGGACTCGCCCACGAGGCCCCGGCGAGCGCCAGACCGATGCAGGCGAGGCGGGCGCCGAGGCGGCCGCGGAGGATCGCGTTCATGCTGAGAAGTCTCCCGAGCGGGCCGAAGGGAACCGTGCCGAGGCGGTGCGGTCCCGAGGGCCCCGATGGCCCGCACCCCGACTGGCGGTAATCTAGCGACGGTAGCGCCGGCGTGCCACTGTCCCGCAGCCCCTCCGGAAACCACCGCCATGTTCCTCGGCGCCGTCTTCGAGCGGGAGGTCCGCATGGCGCCCCGCGAGCAGGCCGCCTTCGTGGGCCGGGCCGTCTACTGCGGCACGCTCCTCGGCATCGTGGCCACCTGCTGGCTGGTGGTGACCGGCTCCCAGACCGTCGGCACGGTCGGGGATGCGGGCCGGTTCGCGGCGACCCTGCTCCGCATCCTCGGACCGCTTCAGCTGGCGCTGGCCATGCTCGCCGCCGCGCTCACCGCCGCCCTGTCGGTGAGCCTGGAGAAGGACCGGCGGACGCTCGAACTGCTCCTGGTGAGCCGGCTCGGCGACCCGCAGCTCGTCCTCGGCAAGCTCGCGGGCAGCCTGCTGCGGGTGCTGCTCCTGATCGCGTCGGCCGTCCCGGTCTTCGCGCTGGTGGCGCTGTTCGGCGGCGTGTCGGCGGCCCAGCTCGCCAGGCTGTTCGTCGTGACCGTGGCGGCGGCGCTCGCCGCGGCGAGCATCGCCAACGCCGTCGCCTTCTGGAAGGACACCACCTTCCAGGCGCTCGCCATCACCGCCTTCGCCCTGGCGGCCTGGCTGGCCGCCGGCGAGGCCGTCGCCTTCCGCTTCGGCGACGCTTCCGGCGCGCTCGTCTCGCCGGCGCGGGGCGTGTTCGCGGCGCTCGAGCCGGCCGGCGGCCGCTTCCTGCCGGCGCTGCTCGGCACCTGCGCCGCCGTGATCGTGGCCGCCAACGCGGTGGCCGTGCCGCTGGCCCGCCGCTGGAACACCGCCCGCGAGACCCGCGCGGCGCCGCGGCCCCGCGCGGCCGGCGCGGCCCCCCGGACCCGCACCGTCTGGTCGAACCCCGTGCTCTGGCGGGAGATCCGCACGCGGGCCCACGGCCGGGCCATGGTCGTCGTGCGACTGGCGTGGCTGGCGCTCTTCGCCGCCGCGGTCGCCGGCATCGCCGCGCAGGCCCGGGCCGCCCGTCCGGACCGGCTCGCCGTGGCGGTGGCCGTCGTGCCGATGGCGCTGGCGAGCCTGCTGGCCGTCGCGGCGCTGGCGGTGACGAGCATCACCTCCGAGCGCGACCGCGGCGCCTTCGACCTGCTCCTCGTCAGCGACCTGGAGCCGGCCGAACTGGTGTGGGGCAAGCTCGGGGGCGTGCTCGTGGCCGCCCGCGAGATCGTCCTGTTGCCGCTGGGCCTCGCCGCCGCGCTGGTCGTGCTCGGGCTGGCGACGCCCGAACACGGCTTCTACCTGGCCGCGGGGCTGGCCCTGCTGCTCTTCTTCGCGGCGGTGCTCGGCCTCTACGCGGGCCTCTCCCACACCGTCTCGCGGCAGGCGATCGCGGTGGCCCTGGGCACGGTGGCCTTCCTGTTCGTGGGCGTGGCCACGGCCATGCGGATCATGGTGGCCTTCGGCGGGAGCTTCGAGCTCCAGCTGGCCCCGTTCCTCGCCGTGATCGTCGGCGGCGGCATCGGGCTCTACGCCGCGCTCTCCGCCCGCAATCCCTCCCCGGCCGTGGCCTGGGCGTCGGCGCTCCTCCCGGCCCTGACGTTCACCGCGATCGCCGCGTTCATCCAGGGCAACACGCTCCAGGTCTTCCTCGTGGTCGTCGCCGCCTACGGCTTCGCGACGCTGGCGATGCTCGTGCCGGCCATCGCCGCCTTCGACCTCCTCACCGGCCGCACCACCGCGGGCGACTGATAGTGCTCCCCTTGATCCTCGCGCGGATGAGAGCCCAAACAAAGAACTGCGAATTGCGCGAGGGGTTGCCCGTGCCGGCGAGCCGGCGTTGCTGGCCGAGCGGAACCAGGATGGTGAAGCGAGGGCAGCACCGAGTGAACGGAGCCCAGGATGGGCGCAGTGAACGTCCGAGCGAGACGGCACGGGCAGCCCCGACCCCCGCGATGCCTGTGGATCTCGTGGGAGCCGTATGACGCCGGCGCTCAGCGGAGGGCCGACGCCGCGGGCTCGGCGGCGACGGCGGCGGGCGACCGCCCCTCCAGCGTTGCCAGGCGGGCGGCGGCCTCGGCGGGAGCGTCGCCGCGGGACGCCGCCAGCCGGTAGGCCTCGATTGCCTCGGCGGTGCGGCCGAGCGCCTCGTGCGCCGCCCCTTCGAGCACGAGGACGTTGGCGGGCACCTGGTCGGGCCCGTACGTCTCGCCGAGGATCGCCAGCGTCGAGAGCGCCCGCCGCGGCCGGCCGATGCGGAGGTAGGCGTCGGCCGCACCGCGGAGCGACTCCCGGTCGTCGGGCGCGATCGCCAGGGCGCGGTGGAAGTCGGCCAGCGCCGCCTCCGGCTGGCCGCGGGCCATGGAGAGCCGGCCGCGGAGGTGCCAGGCGTCCGCCGACCGCGGGGCCAGCCGCACGGCCTCGCCCGAGAGCCGATCGGCGTCGGCGAACAGGCCGAGCTCGAGGTACATCCTGCCCGCCTCGATGGAGAGGCTGGCGTCGGCCGGCGAGAGCTTGATCGCCTCCGAGATCTGCGCCACCGCCTCCATCCGCTCGTTCCGCTGCCAGAGCACGTCGGCGTAGTGCCGCCGCGCGTCGACGTCGTCGGGACAGCTCTCGACGGCCCGCTCGAGCAGGCCCTCGGCCCGGACGAGATCCTGGCGGTCGGCCGCGGAGAGCCCCTCGTTGCACAGCCGCCGCGCGTCGGCGACGGCCGGCGGCACGGGGCCGCGACGGTTCACGAACCGGCAGCCCGCGGCCGGCGCGACGACCGCGCCGGCGAGGAGGAGGGTCACGGCGGTGGAGCGGTAGGTGTGCACGGCAGCTCGCGGAGGACCGCCCCGGCGGCGGATCGTAGGGCCGGCGCCACCGCCGTGACAGCCGGGTTTTCGCGGCGGCGGCGGGGCGGGGACGCCGCCCGGCCTGCGTGCCTTGCCGCGGTCGCCCAGGGATCCGCGCCCGCGGCGGCAACCGGGATTGGCGCGGCCCGGCCCGCGGACGTATCTGCCCGTGCCGGCCGAGCCGGCGCCCCTTCCCTCCGAGCGGCCGCGATCCCCCATGCGCATCCCTGCGAGCCTCGCCGTCACGCTGGCCGCCGTCTGGCTGGCGCCGGGCTGCGAGCTCCGCGACGAGGCGGTCGGGCCCGAGGCCGCCGCGCGGGGCTGGCCGGCGGTCACCCTCGAGGCGGCGCGACGCGAGGGCGTCCAGCCGCGGGCCGCCGCCGGTGCCGGGATCGAGTACGTCGAGGGCTATGAAGCCGGCGCCCGGCGGGCCGCCGCGGGCGGGCTGCCGATGCTCCTGGTGTTTCGGGCGGCCTGGTGCCGGTGGAGCGGCGAGGCGACCCGCGGCCCGCTGACCGACGCGGCGATCGTCGACCGGTCGCGGCGGTTCGTCTGCGTCGTGGTGGACGCCGACCGCGATGCCGACACCTGCCGCGCGTTCGCCGTGAAGGCGTTCCCCACCGTCCTCGTGCTCGACGCCGACGGCAGCGAGCGGTTCCGGGCGACCGGCTCGTCGGCCGCCGGCGGCCTGGTCGCGGCGCTCGACGCGGTCGTGCCTCCGGCCGCCGCCGAGCGGCGGGTGGTGGACGGTCACGAGCCGCCCCGGCCCGAAGCCGCGGCCTCCCGCGGCGCACAGGCACCGGGCGGAATCGTGCGGTAGGCAGCAATTCGCTACCATCGTCGGCCGCGGACGGGCGGCGAGACGACCGTCGACCGATCGACCACAGCCATGCAAGGCTTCGACGCGGACAGGCAATCCCGGGGACGAGTGCACGTGCCGCAGACGCCACCCGCGAACGGGACTGTCGAGAAGAAGTTCCACGCCTACCCCTGGTGGAGCCCGCGGTTCTGGCACGGGATGCCGTTGGGCGTGTGGCTGCCCATGCTGGCGGAGCACCGCTTCCGCGCGTCGCCGACGAAGTGGCCGCTGGTGGCCACCATCTCGGCGGCGGCCGCCTTCAACTCCGTGGCCGAGCCCCTCTCCGACGCCCGCTTCCGCCGGGCGCTGCGCCGCGCCCCGCTGACGCCGCCGCTGTTCATCATCGGCCACTGGCGGAGCGGCACGACGCTCCTCCACGAACTGCTCATGCGGGACGGACGCTTCTGCTGTCCCACGACCTACCAGTGCTTCGCCCCCGGCCACTTCCTGCTCACCGAGGACCTGCTGACGTCGCTCCTCTCCTGGATGATGCCGTCGAAGCGGCCGATGGACGACGTGGCCATCGGCTGGGACCGCCCCCAGGAGGACGAGTTCGCGCTGGTGAACATGGGCGGCCCGTCGCCCTACCGGCGGATGGCCTTTCCGGCGACGAGCCCCGCCGGCCCGACGGCGCTCGACGTCTCCCGCCTGCCCCCCGAGGAACTCGATCGTTGGAAGCGGACGCTCCGGCGGTTCCTGACCCGCCTGGCCGTGCGGGACCCGCGGCGGCCGGTGCTCAAGAGCCCGCCGCACACGGCGCGGATGGGGGTGCTGGCGGGGATGTTTCCCGAGGCCCGCTTCCTCCACGTGGTCCGCGACCCCTTCGTCGTCTTCCCCTCCACGCTCCGCCTCTGGCGGTCGCTCCACGACGTGCAGGGGCTCCAGGTCGACGACGGCAAGACCCTCGAGGCCTACGTGTTCACGGCGTTCGACGAGATGTACACGGCCTTCGATCGCGACCGTGACCTGCTCCCCGCCGGCCGGCTCCACGAGGTGCGGTACGAGGATCTCGTGGCCGACCCCGTCGGCCGGCTCGCCGACGCCTACGCGAAGCTCGACCTCGGCGACTTCGGCCGCGTGCGGCCGGAGTTCGAGACCCAGGCCCGGGAGATGAAGCGCTACCGCACGAACACCTACCGGCACGACCCGCGGATCGTGGCCGAGATCGCCCGCCGCTGGAAGCCCTTCATCGACCGCTACGGCTACGCCGTGCCGGCCTTGGGCTGAGCGGGACGCCGCTGCTGCAGGAGCCTGACCTTCGGGTCCGCCTGCATGCTCCGGGCCTCGTCGGCGAACTCCTGGGGCGTCATCCGGATCCGCGCCTCGAACCGCCGGCGGGCGAAGGCCCACTGACAGGCGGCGACCACCGCCGCTCCCCCGGCCAGCCAGGCGAGCGGCCGCCACGCCGCGGGCAGGAGCCGCGCCGGATCGAGCAGCCCGTCGCCCGACACCACGAGCGATCCCAGCGGTGCCGCGGAGGCGACGGCCACCGCGACGAGGATCGCCAGCGCCAGGCCGTGGCCCGCCGCGGCGGCGAGCGTGCGGCCCGAGAGGATCCGCGCGAGGCCCGCCAGCGGGTCGATCCGCCGCAGGTCGGGGGCGGCGCGGGCGGGCTGCCACGAGAAGCCGTCGACGAGCAGCCGCACCGCCACCGCGGCCGAGGCCGAGGCGAGCACGAGGCCCGCCGTCGGCAGCACGAGCGCCCCGGGCAGCAGGTCGCTCCAGCCAGGATCGCCCCCGGGGGTGGCCGCGGTGGCCAGGACCCGCCGGACCACGTCCGCGGCGGCGGGAATCGTGGCCCGCAGCCACGCCGGGCCGAGCGCCACGGCCGTCACCGCGGCGGCGGCCCAGGCGGGACCCGCTGCCGTCGGCATCGCCCCCTGGCAACGCGCGGCCTCGCGGCGGCGCGGCGTGGCTGGCAGCGTGCGATCTCCGGCGTCCGACATGGGATGGGGTCCTCGTGACGGTCGGCGTCAGGGCCGGCCGGCGGCCGTCGACCGTTCGACCTGTGCGCGGGCGACGGCGCCGAAGCCGTCGAGCCACGCCACCGCACCGACCGCCAACGCCGCGATCACGGTCACCGCCGCCAGTCCCTGGAGGAGTCCCGGGCCGGGGACGAACTGGACCGTCCGCAGGCAGACCGCGGCGGCGAGGTGGAAGGCGATGACGGCGACGAGCGCAGGCCCCGCGAGCGCCAGGGCCACGGCGAACGCGGCCGCCGGCGCCTCCAGCACGCGGTCGGCCCATCCCGGCGCCGCGAACACCGTCCCCACCGGGATCGAGTGGACGCTGTCGAGCAGGCCCGCGACGACGGCCAGATGCCCGCCGGCGGCGAGGAAGCCCGCCAGGCCGAGCCACCAGGCGAGCCGGGCGAGGCCGGCCGACTGCGGATCCCCCTCGACCGCGAAGTCGTCGGCCCACGACAGGCCCGACACGCTGCCGAGCAGGCCGCCGGCCCACGACGCGGCCGCGAACACGGCCGCCGCCGCCAGCCCGAGGCCGGTGCCCACCACCGCCTCACCCGCGATCGTGGGCAGAAGTGGCCCGGTCGCCGCGGCGCCGGCCGCGGCGGGAACGGCGACGATCGCCAGCGCCACAGCCACCGCGGCCCGCACCCGCAGCGGCACGTCCGCCGCCAGCGGCAGGCCGCCCACGGCCACCGCCGCGGCCATCCGCACGGCGACCGGCAGCGCGACGGACCATTCCACGGGCGCGAAGACGGGCGGCATCGGCACGGGGCTCCGGGCGGGACCGATCAGGGGCCGCCGAGTGCGGCGCGAAACAGGTCCGCCAATCGTTCGACCATCCAGGGCAGCATGGCCAGCAGCGCGATCGCCATCGCCGCCAGCCGGGGCACGAGCCCCACGATCGGCTCGTGCACGCCGGTCGCCGCCTGCACGAGACCGGCCGCGGTGCCCACCACGAAGCCCACGACGAGCACGGGGGCGATCACGACGATCCCCGCCAGGATCGCCTGCCGCACCAGTTCCACGAGGGCGACGTCGGTCATCGCGGGGACTCCGGGGACGGGAGGCGGATCACGGTCACGAACCGGCGGCCCGCACGCCGTCGAGCAGCGACCGGATCACGAGCGTCCAGCCGTCGGCCGCCACGAACACCAGCAGCTTCAGCGGCAGCGAGACCAGGCTCGGCGGCAGCATGACCAGGCCCGTCGACACCACGAGCGTGGCCACGAGGATGTCGAGCACGAGGAACGGCAGCAGCATGCGGAAGCCGATCGTGAACGCGGTCTCCAGCTCGCTGACGAGGAACGCCGGCAGCAGCGTCTCCAGCGGCACGTCGTCGTAGGTGGCGGCCTGCCGCGGCCCCGCCGGGTGCCGGGAGAGGAAGAGGAGCATCGTGTCGCGGTTGCCGGCCTGCTCGATCTGCGTCGCCATCCAACGCCGGACCGGCAGCGAGCCGCGGTCGAAGGCCTCGGCGGCCTCCAGCGTGCCCTGCCGGTAGGGCTCGACGCCGTCCCGCCAGGCCTGCGTCCAGACCGGCCACATCACCATCGCCGAGAGAAAGATCGCCAGCGACGCGACGATCTGGTTCGACGGAATCTGCGCCGCCCCGAGCCCCTGCCGCAGCAGCCCCAGCACGACCGAGATCCGCACGAAGCAGGTCGTCATGAGGAGCACGGCCGGCGCGAGGCTCATCACGCCGACGAGGAGGGCCGAGGGGAGGACGGCCTCGATCGCCCGGCCGCCGGCCAGCCCGCGGAGGAGCCCCGCGACCGACGGGCCGTCGGGAGCCGGGGCCGCCTGCTCGGCGGGAGCCCGGGGTTCGGGCGGGATCGCCGCGTCGTCGGCCCGTCCCGACGAGACCGCGGCGAGGCACAGCCCCGCGACGAGGGCCACGGCACATCCGGCGCGGACGATGGGGCGGAACATCAGGCGGCCTCCCCGGACACGGGACGCGCCGCCGTGCGGATCGCGGTGCCGCGCGGCGGGCCGCCCGCGGCGCGGCCGCCCTCGCGACAGGCGGTGACGATCAGGGAGGTGGCCTGGGGGTCGGCGATCTCGGCGAGCGTCGTGGCCCCCGTGGCGGACACGCCGACGAGGAGCGTCTTCGGCCCGAAGCGGACGATCCGCACGGCGTGCGCGCCCCCGAGCGTCCCGGTGCCCAGGACCTCGAAGACGTCGGGCGGCAGCGGCGGCGCCCGCCGGCCGGCGCGGAACCGCAGGGCCGCGACCGCGGCGACGACCGCGCCGGTCGCCGCGAGGAGCCTCCAGTCGGCCAGGGGCCGCGGGGCGGGGGCCGGCGCGGCCGTCCCCTGCTCCAGCTGCAGCGGCAGCGGGCGGCCGCCGGAGTCGGCCGGCAGTCCCGGGCCGTCCGCCCAGCCGGTGGCCGCGACGCACGCCGCGAGCATCGCCCAGGCCGCACGGCGGGCTGCGGCGGTCGCGGCCCGCGGCGTCATGCTGCCATCCTCCGCGAAGGATCGTCCTCGGCCGGACCCCGCGCGCCATCGTCGATGGCCGACCAGTCGATCCGCGGCGGCCTGCGGGCGGCCGCCGGCGACGTCCGGTCGGAGTCGGTCGGCTGCCCGCGGACGAGCATCCAGAGGAGCGTCGTGGCGGCGAGGATGATCGCGGCCAGCCAGGCCTCGCGCGGCACCGCGGCCGGGTCGCCGCGCCGGATCGCCTCCCAGGCGGCGACCGCGACGTCGCGGCAGGCGACGACCGTGGCGGCGATGCGGGCTTCGGCGGACCGGTCCCCGTCCTCGCCGGCCCGTGCGGCGGGCGCGGCCGCCGGCGACGCGGCGGCGGCCGCCGGAGGCGGCACGACGCGGCGGGCGACGCCGCGGTCGCGGGGGCCCGCGGTGGGAAAACTGGAGACATGGACCTGCCGGCCGTCGGCAGCGGCCGTGGGGGGCAGGAGGGTGCGGACGAGGGCCGCCAGGCGTTCCCGCTCGGCGAGTTCGACGGCGGCCGGCTCGGCGGCCGGATCGCGGTCGATCGCGGCGGCGACGGCAGCCCGGAGGTAGGCATCCGGGACGGCCAGCGACACCACGATCGAGGTCGGCCCCTGATCAGCCGGGACGACGGCGGGGACGGTGGCCGGCACGGCAGCCGGCGGCGCGGTGGGCGATGCCCGGGGCACGGGCGGTGCTCCGACCTCCGCCGGCACGTTGGCATCGGCGACCCGCTGCGGCAACGACGGCGGCTCCGGCGGCTCCACCTCCGCCGGCGGGGCCGCGGCGGGCTCGCGGGCGACGGGGGCCGCGAAGGCCACGGTCACGTCCACGACCGCGCCCTTCACGAAGCCGACGGCCTGGCGAACCTTGGCGGTGAGGTGCCGCTCGTGGGCGATCCGCCGGGCGAGCTCGGGATCGACGGTCGCGTCGGGGGCGGCGGGGTCGGCGGCGGCCAGTGACCCGGCGTGCACGCGGCCGTTGCGGAGGTCGGTGACGGCGACGCGGTCGGGATCGAGCCCGGCGATCGACGAGGCCACGAGCACCCGGATCGCCTGCACGCGGGCCGGCTCGAGCTCGACGTCGGGTTGCGTGCGGATGTTCACGCTCGCGGTCTGCACCGGCGCCGCGGCCATGCCCCTCTCGAAGCCCGCCCGCTCGGCGACGTCGTAGAGCACGGCGGCCCGCTCGATGCCCGGCATGGAGCAGATGACGTGCGCCAGCTCCTCCTGTACGGCGACCCGCAGGCTCTCCTCCTGCACCGCGCGGCTCTGCCACGGGCTGTTTTGCTCCAGCGCCCGCCGCAGGCTGCTGCCGAACTCGCGAGGCAGGGCCTCCGCGTCGACCAGCGCCCGCATGTAGGCGCTCTGCCTGGTCCTGGGAACCCACACCCGCCCATCCTCGGTGCGATGCTCGGCCAGCTGCGCCCTGTCGAATGCGGCCTCGACGATCGCCATCTCGGACGACGGCAGCACCGTGCCGGGCAGGAGCTCGACCTGCTCGGCCGTGGGTCGGTCGCGGTACAGCCAGGCGGCCCAGCCCACGCTCGCGGCGACGAGGCCGAAGGCGACGGCCTGCACGGGCGTGATCCGGGACGGGAGCCGCTGTCGCGGCGTGTCGTGGTGTCTGGAGCGCATGGGGTGCCAGGGCCTGCCGGTTCTAGGCCGCCATGCCCCGCGACCGCCGGTGCGGCAGCCGCAGAGTGACGGCGGTTCCTCCCTCGGGACAGTTCGTGCACGCGGCCGTGCCTCCCAGCCGCTCGACCGCGGCCCGCAGCCCGGCGAGCCCGGACGGCTGGCGGCCCGGACCGGAATCGGCGACCTCGATCTCGACGCCCGCGCCGGCGTCGACGGCCGTGATGAGCACCTCGCGGAGGTCCGGCGCGTCGCTGGCGGGATCGGGCTGCAGCGCGGCGGCGGCCGCGTCCGCGATCACGGCGCCGAGCGCGAGCCGCAGCGGCTCCACCTCGGCCCCGAGGAGCAGGCCGGAGTCGACGTCGCAGGTAATCCGCACGCCGTCCGGCGGATTCGCCGCCGCCAGGGAGGCGGCGACGAGCTCGGCGACGGTCGTCGTGGCGGCCCGCAGCGGGATGATGCGGGGCTCGTCTTCATGGGGGCGTGGCATGGGAATCCTTTCCCGGTGGTGAGGACGGACGGCGGTCCGGCCGGCTACGAGCCGCAGGCCGAGGGCACGGCCCGCGTGGTCCCGCAGATCTCGTCCATGAGCCAGCGGTTGACGTCGGCGAGGATCGCCCGCGAGACGGCGCCGCGTTCGGGGTAGATCCGTAGCGCCAGCGTGCCGCCGGCGGCGTGGAAGAGCCGCAGCGTGCGGTCGGTCCGGCGGGCCGACTCCGCGTCGGTGTCGCGGCGGCAGCAGAGCAGCATCGGCAGCCGACGCACGCGGTCGAGCCGCGCGAACAGCGGTTCCTCCAGCGGGAACGGCCCGGCCAGCGAGACGGCGCCGGCGAAGGCGTCGGGATGGCGGCAGGCGCTGCGGAACGCCTCGGTGCCGCCGGCCCCCTGCCCGACGAGGAAGATCCGCTCCCCGTGGATGGCGAGCCTCTGGCGGACGGAGTCGACCGACCGCCAGACGGCCTCCTCGATCCCGTCGGCGGCGGCGGACGGCTGCACGGCCACGAAGTTCCGCAGACTCACGCGGGACATCGTCCTGGCGAGGTCGAAGCGGGCGTCGGCCGGATCGGGCAGCCAGACGAGCAGCGGGTAGGCGTAGCCCGGCTCGTACCCCTGGGGGATGAACAGCCGCGCGGCGTCCGCGCCGAGCGGCAGCGGGTGCCGCGGGGGCCGGGCCCGGTCCGGAGACGTGCCTCGCGGACGGACGGTTTGGGGGGGCTTGCGGCCGTTCATCGCGTACCTCGGTGGAAGCCGTTCGGGGACGCGGGGTTGTAGCCAAACACCCCCCACCGAACAACGCCAGCGTGGCCCGCGCGCGGCACTCCCGGCAGCCCGGGCAAGCAGGGCAAGCAGGGCACCGGACCATGCACCTCACCCGTGCCGGCGCAGCCAATCCGGACCAGTTTTCAGACAGAGCCTAACCCGCGGCCGTCAGCCGGTTCATGGCGGCCACCAGCTCCTTGACGGCGGCGATGCTCTTGTCGAGCGCCGACCGCTCCGCGGGGAGCAGGTCGAGCTCGATGACCTTCTCCACGCCCGCCGCACCGAGCACCACCGGTACGCCGACGAAGAAGCCGCCCACCCCGTACTCCGCGTCGCAGAAGGCCGCGCAGGGCACGAGCCGCTTCTTGTCGCGGACGACCGCCTCCACCATCTGCGCGGTGGCGGCCGCCGGCGCGTAGTATGCGCTGCCCGTCTTGAGCAGGCCCACGATCTCGGCGCCGCCGTTGCGGGCCCGATCGACGATCGCCGCGAGGCGTTCGGGCTTCACGAGTTGCGTCACGGGGATGCCGCCGACGCTCGTGCAGGAGGGGATCGGCACCATCGTGTCGCCGTGGCCGCCGAGGAGCATCGCCGAGATGTCCTCGACGCTCACCCCGAGCTCCATGGCGAGGAAGGCCCGGTACCGCGCCGTGTCGAGGATGCCGGCCTGGCCGATGACCCGCTGCGGCTCGAAGCCGGTGACCTGGAAGGTCCGCTGCACCATGGCGTCGAGCGGGTTGGAGACGACGATGACGACGGCCTCGGGGCTGGTGTCGCGGATCCGGGCGGCCACGTCGCCGACGATCCGGGCGTTCGTGGCGAGCAGGTCGTCGCGGCTCATGCCCGGCTTGCGGGCGATGCCGGCCGTCACCACCACCACGTCGCTGGAGGCCGTGTCGGCCCAGTCGGTGGTGCCCGTGAGCCGGGCGTCGAAGCCCATGATCGGAGCAGCCTGGAAGAGGTCGAGGGCCTTGCCGGCGGGCATGCCCTCGGTGGCGGGGATGTCGAGCAGCACCACGTCGCCGAGTTCGGCCGCCGCACACCAGTGGGCCGTGGTCGCACCGACGTTGCCGGCACCGATGATCGAGATCTTCGCGCGACGCATCATTGGGGTGTTCGCTCCGAGTTGCAGGGAATGGGAGGGGAAAGGTTCGCAGGCGAGCGGAAGGGGATCAATCCTGGCCGTCGGGCAGCCGGATCTTCTCCGGCAGCTCGTCCCGGGCCCGGCGGGCACGGCCGCCGGCGTCGCGGCTCATCGCCCACATGCCGTAGGCGAGCACGGCCGCCACGGCCGCCGTGAGGCCCGAGAAGACCCAGAACAGGATCGAGGTGGCCCGGGCAGGGGACACCGGCGGCGTCCACGCCGCCCGCCGCCCCAGCACGAGTGCCGTCTCCATCCGGTCGCCCTTGATCTCGCGGTCGCCCTGGGACGACGAGATCAAGACGTCGGCCAGGGGATAGGAGTAACACTTGAAGGCGAAGCCGTCCACCCGGACCCGCTCCGAGATCCGGTCGCCGGTGGGCATCCCCGTCGTCAGCTCGCGGACGCAGCAGACGACCGGGTACGTGTCCTGGACGTCACGGTCGTTGACCTTGATGGGGGGCGTGTCGACGAACACGAACAGCTCCCAGTAGTGGTCCGAGCCGACCTGGGACCGCCGCACGGGGTCGTCGACGGCGATCCGCGTCGCCCGCCTGGCCGTACCGACGATCGTGACCGGAGCACCGCGATTGTCCGCGAACCACCGGCGGCCGGCGGAGATGATCGGCACGATGTCGGTGGGGGCCGCGGGCGGGCCGGCCGCGTCGGGCCCGCGACCGACTGCGGCGAGCACCGCGTAGAAGGCGTCGGTGTCCCCCGGCTGCATGCCCTTGCCGTCGACCACGGTCGCGAAGAGCCCGCAGTCCACGCCCCGGTCGCCGAGCGGCGTCGCCGGATGCCAGGCCACGGACTTCGCCGCCAGGAGCAGGGCGGCCCGGTCCTCCGGCCAGGGCGATCGGTCGGCAGGGGACGGCCCCGGCCGCGGCCCGACGGCCGCGGAGAGCGGCAGTCCGACGGCCTCCACGGGCTCGTCGATCGTCTGCCAGCGGGCCCAGGCCTCCGGGGCGGATGCCACGAGCACGTCGACCGCGGTGCCCGAGTCGGCGATCACGCGGACGACGTCGTAGCGCGGGCCGCCGAGGAGCCTCGCCTGCTCGGCGGTGAGCGGTTCCGGGGCGACGAACACCGCGCGGCCCCCCACCCGCACGAGCCGGTCGTCGATCTCGTGCGGCCCGGCGTCGAGATTCCGCGCCCCTTCCTGCCACCGCATCCACAGCTCGGCCGGCGCCCGCAGGCGGGCGAGCACGCGGATGGCGGCCCGCTGGGCCTCGTCGTCCCACGTCGTGGCATCGGCCAGCGCGGCCCGGCCGGACCGGTCGATCCCGCGATCGGCGAGGAACGCCGGAAGCGTCAGCGGCGCGACGGGCTCCGCAGCCGACACCGCGGCCGCGGCGAGCACGAGCAGGGCCGAAAGCCGGTGCGTCATGGTTTCGTCTCCTCGATCGATCCGCCGGCCGACCGCTCGGTCCGCTCCAGCCTCCGCAGGGACTCCGCGGTGGAGAGCGTTTCGACGCCCGCCAGTTCCCGATTCAAGTCCACCGCGGCGGCGGGCGGTGGCGCCGGCCGGCGCCGATTGGCCAGGCTCATGGCCGCCGCGGTCGCCGCGACGATCGCGATCATGCTAACCAGGGCCACGGTCCCGAGCGAGGTCCCGCCCGGAGCCGCGGGCTGCACCGGCTTCCAGACCGGCTCCAGCGCCAGCACCAGCGGCGCCACGCGGATCCTGTCGGCCGCGTCGTAGGCGTACCGCTTGAGGAAGTAGCCGACCACGTCCACCGGCTCGTTGATCTTCATCCCGGTGGGCATGCCGGGAGGAACCCGCAGGAAGTGCACCACCACCGGTTCGGCAGGCCCGCTGGACGGCTCCAGCCAGCCCTGCCAGTAGGCTTCGATCCCGTAGTTGTTGCTCGGGGCGGCGAGCCGCTCCAGGCGGTGGAGCGTGCCCCGGATCCGCACCGCGCGTCCGCGGAACGTCCGCGGCTGGCCGAAGAGCTCGCTGAAGCTCACCCGCTCCGCCGGCCCCCGCAGGATTGCCTCCTGCCCGGCGTCCCGCAGCGTGAGGAGCGTGTGCAACCACGCCTGCATGTCGCCCTCCCGGAAGAAGGTGTCGTCGCGGACGCTGGCGAGCATGTCGGGCGTTGCGCCGAGCCTGTCGGCCGTCGGAACGAACGGCTCGGGGTCGGGCTCGATGACGACGGCCCCGTCGGTCGGGAGCCCGCCGCGGATGGCCTCCAGCGAGGTGTCGATCCGCGGCTGCCGCGCGGGGGGCGGGGAACGGAACCAGACCCACTCCACGAGCGTCATGCCGAGCGTCACCGCCAGCGCCAGTGGCATGAACCGCCAGAGCAGCCGCTGCCGCTCGCCGCGATCCAGGTAGTTCCGCGGCCGGGGACGGACGGCTCCGTGTCCGGCCCGAGCGTCGCCGCCCGCGGGGGGCGACGGCAGGCCGGCGACGCCGGGGTCGGCCTCGTCGCTCACGGCACTCGGCCCGCCTGCTCGCGGTGCTGCCGCCGCATCTCCCGCCAGACATAGCAGCCGAACGAGCCCGCCAGCGTGAAGGGCATCGCGAGCATGAGGAGGATGCTGTAGAAGTAGCCGCGGGCGAGGTTCAGGCCCTCGGGATCGGAGGTGTCGACCGCGTCCTTGCAGTTCGGGCAGCCGAGCGCCTCGGCGGCCAGGACCGCCAGCACGATCGGGGCCAGCACCGCCACCCCGAGAAACCAGGCTCTCGACCGCTGCCGCATCACTTTCGCCTCCTGAACCATCATAGGCCGATCTCAGGGGCCGGGGAACCAGTGGTAGAGCATGAGGTAGATGAGCACTCCGGTCACCGAGACGTACAGCCAGATCGGGAGCGTGATCCGGCCCAGCCGCCGGTGGGCCTCCCACCTGCCCCGCCAGGCCAGAAAGAACATCCGCAGGGCCGCTCCCGGCACGATCACGGCCAGGATGATGTGCGAGATCAGGATCGCGAAGTAGACCGGGCGGATCGCGCCGACGCCGCGGAAGGGCACGTGGCCGACGGCGTAGTGGTAGCTGAGGTAGCAGGCCAGGAACACCGCCGACACGCCGAACGCGGCGATCATCGCCCCCCGGTGGGCCGCGCGGTTCCCGCGGCGGATGAACACCCAACCGGCCACCAGCAGCAGCGTGGCCACCCCGTTGAGCACGGCGTTGGTCGTCGCGAGCCAGTGCACGGGCGGCGTCACGGCTGCGTCTCCCCGGCCGCCGCCGGCTCGGCCGGCTCGGCGAGCACCTCGCGGATCAGCTTCTTGAGCTCCTCGACGCGATCCTGCTGGAGCAGGTGATAGCCCCCACGGAGCCGTCCTCGGCGGTCGAAGACGACGCCGCGCTCGGAGTGCACTCCCAGCTCGACCGGCAGCTTGAAGGTCCCCTGCCCCACGGCCTTGATGACGTCGAGGTCTCCGGTGAGGAACTTCCACCGGGCGTGGTCGGCCGCGAAGCGGTCGCCGTACCGCCGCAGCACGTCGGGCGTGTCGTTGGTCGGGTCGCAGGTCAGGCTCACGACCATGAAGTCCGGGTCGTCGATCTCCTCGAGGATCTCCGCGACCGCCTGGTTCTCACGGAAGCACGGCCCGGGGCAGTTGGAGAAGAAGATCGCCCCCATCCACACCTTGCCGGCGAGGTCGGCCGAGGAGAACTCCGCGCCCGTCTGGTCGGTGAGCCGGAACGGCGTGCCGGAGATGTTGACGGCGTCGGCATCGACGTCCACCCGCCCGGCGACCACAGGGGGCGCGACGGAGGGCTGGCTGACGGACGGCCCGCGACCACAGCCGCAGGCACCCGCTACTGCCGAC
>JBIIUP010000207.1:0-5354 GCA_044339885.1 Pirellulales bacterium
TCACGGCCGTAGACGTGACGAGCACGGCATCCACCCGCCGGCCGAGCCGCGGGATGTCGAACTCGAGGTGGATCCAGGGGGCGGGGGCGGGGGGATCCAGAGTGGCCAGAGTTGCCAAGGCCGCGCGGAGCACGGGCAGCTGCAGCCGCCACGCGGAGAGCTGCTCGGGGGCGAGCGTGTAGCCATGCGGGCTCGCGAGAGGCGCGTAGACCTCGTCGTCGGAGGCGCGGAGGAACGCGGCGACCGAGTCGGCGTAGAAGGCGGCGTTGAGACGCGGGCCGGGCTGGGAGGTCATGGCGGGCAGCCTACCAAAGCGAGGGGACAACCTTGGTCCCAGCGGGGTTGACAAGTGAGTGTACGTGCGTACACTCACTTGTCGTCCGCAGGACCACGTGCGAATCGCCATGGAACCGTATCGATTCACGACATATTTCGAGAAGCAGGTGCTGCGAAAGCGGCCGTACCTGAAACGCGAATGGTGCGTGTATACGATCGAAAACGCTGTTCGCTCCCAATCCCAAGACGGGAACCGCTGGCGGTTCTGGGCCCCGATTGCCGACTTGAACGGCCGCTATCTGCGGGTTGTCACGCTGGACGATAAAATCACCATCCATAATGCGTTTCCCGATCGAGGGTTCCGGACATGAAGCTGAACTACCACCCCGACACCGATTCGCTCTACATCGAGTTTTCCGAGAGGCCAAGCGTTGACAGCCGGGAGATTTCCGAGGGCGTCGTGGTGGACTACGACGCCGATGGGAAGGTCGTGGGAATCGACATCGACAATGCGGGCAACAAGCTCGATCTCGGGCGCGTCCTCATCAGCAAGATGCCCGGGGCAGTCGAAACCGAGGCGGCCTAAGCGAAGGCGGCAACTATGGCCCTCGTCCAACTGAGCGATTTTCTCGACCTGATCCCCGCGATGCTCCAGGCCCCGCATCGTTCGATGCACTGCACGTATGACGAACCCGCGGACGTGATGTACGTCAACTTCGACCCGGGCGCCGAGGCAACCGATAGCGAGCTCGAGCCCGATGACATCATCGTGCGCTACCGGGGTGACGAGGTGATCGGGCTGACCATCCTCCACGCCAGCCGCCGCGCCCGCGTGAACGGGGACTAGAAATTCCTTTCAGATCGAAACATGAGCGGCTTGTCACCTGAGAACGAAGAGTTTCTCGTCCGGGCCATCTCCAGCGGCCTGTATCACGATCGAACCGAAGCCCTCGACGATGCGGTCAGCCTGCTGCGGCGTCGCGAAAAGCTCATCGAGGACGTGAACCACGGCATCGAGCAAATCAGTCGTGGCGAAACCGTGCCATTCGATCTCAGCGAGATGAAAGCAGCGCTCCAGCGTCATCTTGGCGAGTGAAAGGGGACGCAGCTCTTTACGAAGACGTGGGTCGCGACGCAGGGGGCTTGACGCCGTAGGGTACGCATGTACACTCTTTGCCGATGCTGCCAGCGCAATCAAGGCCCTGTTCGACGAACTCGACTAGCACGTTCCGGTTGTCTGCACACTGACCGAACTCATGGAGCTTCGCCATGACCACTGAACCGAACGATGCAAACGAGCCGGCCGACGAGTGCGATGACCCGATCGTTGCGGAAGTGCATGAGATTCGCCGTCAGTTGCTGGAGAAGCACGGCGGCTTCGAGGGCTTCATGCAGTACATTCGCGAACGCGATGCGCAACGGCTGCAGCGTGAAAAGGAAGAAGCCGATCGGCGAGCCGCTGAGCTCGAGAAGTCAGCCTAAAGCTGGTCGACGGTCGCTTTGTTATCGTCGTGTATCGCTGGATCGATCAGGCCACCGTGCAACCCATCACCGCCTACGAGGTTCCAGAATGACCCCGCAGAAGGCCACCAGCGACGCCGATATCGAGGCCGCGATTCAGGCTGAGCTTCCATGGCTGCTCGAGCGAGCAAGGGCCCGCGACGCGGCGGCATCGGAGGACACGGTCAGCGGGCGGCTGCGGCGTGCCGTGACCGCGATGAGGCAGCCCTACGAACACGTCTCTCAGGCGACGGGCATCCCGTTTCAGGACCTGGCCGATTTCATGGCCGGAGGCCAGCTGCCCTCCGACGCTCTCGACCGGCTGGCGACCGCCGCGCACTGTGAACTCGTGGCACGGGGTTCTGCGACATAACCGCCCTCTGGATGGAACGATGCGAATTCCCGGACGACGAGTGACACGCAAGCGGATGATCCAGACTGATCGTTTGATCGTGGCGGTCGATATCGAGATGGTGATCCCGGATTCCGACCCGAGCGAACCGTGCCTCGAGTCGGAGACGGTCGAATTACTCCGCGAAGTGCATGAACATGCGGTCGAGGGCGACATCGCCTGGCTCAAGACCAAAGGCAAGGTCTACCAACTCGTCGACGCGGCTTGAGGACTGGCCAAACCTCCGCCACGCCCATTGCCCGACAGGAAGACGGCATGGGCCGCGTCGTGGCGCGAGCGTGCCCCCGGGGCGGTCTACGTGGTCCCCCGCGCCCGCGGCGGCCACAACCTCGGCACGCATGCCAAGCGGCTCGTGAAGAAGGCGGGCGCGCGGTCTGGGAGAAGCTCTTCGTGAACCTGCGGGGCAGTCGCTCGGACGATCTGGAGCGACGCGGCATCGCGGAGAAGGCGATCAACACCTGGATCGGCAACACCGCGCGGATGCGTCACCGGCACTACCACTCGGTGCGACCGGAGGACTGGGCGGCGGTCACCGGAACGGCGGAGAAAAATCCGGCACCAAAAGCGGCACCATCAACGCCCGTCAGCGGCCATCAGGAGCCGTCAACGCTTCACGAAGCCCGCGAAAAATCGCTTGACGTCGTGAAGGACGCGGAAACTCAGTACCCCCGACAGGGATCGAACCTGTGACCTACGGTTTAGGAAACCGTCGCTCTATCCACTGAGCTACGGGGGCGAAACACGGCGCGGGCTGCCGACCTTCCGGAAGCATCCGCGGAAGATTCGTCGAAAACAGCCTCCGCATCGATGCCGCCGCATCTTAGGCCCGGCGATTCCCCCCCACAAGGTTCGCCGACCGGGGCGCGGGGCCACCGCCATGCCGACCAACTGTCCGGCGTCGGGCCTACCGAGCGACCGGCGACGAAGCTCGGCCGCCTCCGGCCGCGAGGCCCCCGGCGGGCGGTTCAGCCGGTGTCCCGCTTCCGCCGACCCGCCGCGCATATGAATTCATCAACGCCCGCAGGCATCGTTCGCCGGCGATTCAACGCGCATGACGCCGGTCCCCACAGCGACACCCGGTACGCATCATGCTCAACCGCAGCGCCGTCATCATCGGCCACGAGCCGGCCTTCTACGGCTGGCTGAAGACCACCGGCGTCGACGACGACGCCATCGCGAAACGCCGGGACTTCGCCGACCGGTCCGTCTACCTCATCCCGGCCTGCCATCATCCCGAGGAACTCGACGAGGTCGTGGAAGACTTCTTCGGGGAGATCTTCCACCGCGAGCTCGCCGCCTGGCAGCCCGACGCCAAACACTGGCCCGACACCGCCGACTTCGCCCTCTTCACCCGCTTCTTCACGGTGGAGGGCTTCTCCTGCGTCACCGACGTCGGCCGCGGCGTGATCGGTGAGGAGACGGAGTGACTCCTCGCGGCGCGGGCCGGCTACGCGGCCACCGGCCGCGGTGCGGGCGCCCCGCCGTAGAGATAGGGATTGAGCGTCGGGTCGTTGTACATCTTCATCTGCCGGAACACCCGCAGCGGCCGCTCCCCGGCGAAGATCTCCGCCAGGAGCCGGTCGATCGACTGCACGAGGTGCTCCCGCTGGAGGTCGAGGATCGCCAGCTTCCCGGCCGCCCGGGCGCGGTGCTCCTCGGTCGCGTCCTTCCGCTCGACCTGCTCCCGCATGTGGAACCGCCGCAGCTGCAGGATCGACAGCCTGTCCAGGGCGGCACCCGGGGTCTCCGTGGCCGCGACGGCCGCAGCGGGGGCGACGATGCCGCGGGAGGCGAGCTCCCCGATCAGGCCGTCGTCGACCCGCTCGATGGCGTCGTTCCGCGCCTGGTTGTAGCGGTCGATCGCCCGCTTCACCTGCGCGATGCGGCCATCGCTCACCCGCGGCGAACGGGCGACGTCCTCCTCGTGCCAGAGCAGGAAGTTGAAGCGGTGGAGGTCACAGATCCGCCCGCGGAGCCCCTCCTCGGAATGCTCAGGCTCGAAGTCGTGCCAGTGGGCGACGAGGTGCGAGAGCAGGACGTCGATCGTGGCGACGTCGACGGGCGCGGCGGGGCGGTTGTGCGACATGGTGGTTCTCCTCGGGGGCGGATGCGGGATGGACTCAGGCGGCACGACGGATCACGAGACAGAGGTTCGAGCCACCGAAGCCGAACGAGTTCGAGGCGGTGACCCGCACGGACCGCGGCCGGGCCGTGTGGGGTACATGGTCGAGCCGGCACTGGTCGTCCGGCTCGTCGAGGTTGACGGTGGGAGGCACGGCCTGGCGGTCGATCGCGACCAGGCAGGCGACCGCCTCGAAGGCGGCGGCGCCGCTGACGAGATGGCCCGACATGCTCTTCGTGGAGCTCACCGGCACCGAGTCGGCCGCGGCCCCGAGCGCCAGGCGGATCGCACCGGCCTCGGCGACGTCGCCCACCGGCGTGCCCGCGGCATGGGCGTTGACGTAGTCGATCTCCTCGGGCGCGACCCCCGCGTCGGCGAGCGCCGCGGCGATCGCCCGCGCGGCGTGCACGGGATCAGCGCTGGGGATCACCATGTGGGCGCCGTCGCTCGACATGCCCACGCCGGCGAGCTCGCCGTAGACGAGGGCCGAGCGGGCGGCGGCGGCTGACCGCCGCTCCAGCAGGAAGAACGCGCCCCCTTCGCCCATCACGAAGCCGTCGCGATCGCGATCGAAGGGCCGCGACGCCCGGACCGGGTCGTCGCTCCGCCGGGAGAGCGCCCGCAGGTTGTAGAAGGCGGCGATCGACGAGGGGCTGAGGATGTCGCACCCGCCGGCGAGACAGGCGTCGACCCAGCCGGCGGCGAGCCAGCGGCGGGCGACCGCCAACGCGTAGCCGCTGGAGCCGCAGGCCGCGGCCACCGTGACGGCCGGGCCGCCGATGCCCAGCAGGTGGGCGAGGCGGTGGACGAGCGGGCGGTCGTGCGGGCCGGTGAGCATGCGGCTGCCACCGGCCAGAAAGTCGGTCTCCCAGATCCGCAGGTGCTCGGCGCCCATGCCGAGCACGAGGCCGATCCGCGGGCCCGTCGCCCGATCCGGCGGCAGGGAGGCGTCGACGAGGGCCCGCGCCGCCGGCACGAGGCACATCTGCGTGAGCCGATCGAGCCCCGCGAAACCCTCGGCGTCGAACCGGCAGCTGCCCGGCG
>JBIIUP010000208.1:0-5282 GCA_044339885.1 Pirellulales bacterium
TCCGGCCCGGGGCGGCCCGGGCACACGGCCGCCCGGCCGGGTGGGGCCGAAACGGGGCAAATACAGCGTTTTTTCCCGGTCCTGCGCGGGCCGAAAGGCATCTTGCGGCGGGGGAACGGCATTCGTCAATGTCGGCACCGTCGGCCCCCCCCGAAAGTCGACCGGGGCTGTTCACCGAATTAGTATCCGAACCGGGTTCGTGGTGATGGACCGAATCGACCCGGATGGTTTCATCCTGGACTTCGGACGTTCGGCCATGATCGCTCCACGCAGATTCGGCACGTCGGGAGACGTTCTCGTCACCGGTGCCACCGGGCTCGTCGGAAACAACGTCGTCCGGGAGCTGTTGAACCGCGGCCGGAGCGTCCGGGTGCTCGTCCGGGCCTCCAGCCCGCACGGCGGCCGGGCCCTGGCCGACCTGCCGATCACCCGCGTCGTCGGCAGCCTCGGCGACGAGCGGGCGGTCCAGCGGGCGGCCGACGGCGTCTCCGCCGTCATCCACGCCGCGGCGTTCGTCCACTGCGGCTGGTGGCACTCCGAGGAGATGCGCCGGGTGAACGTCGACGGCACGCGGTTGGTGGCCCGCGCCGCCCGGCGGGCCGGCGCCCGGCTCGTGCACGTCTCGAGCGTCGACGCCCTCGGCCTGCGGAAGGACGGCCTCCCCGCCGACGAGGAGACGCCGCCGCAGGGCATGCCCCCGTTCCCCTACGTGGTCACCAAGCGCGAGGCGGAGCGGGCCGTCCTCGACGCGGTGGCCGGGGGACTCGACGCCGTCATCGTGAACCCCGTCTACATGCTCGGCCCCTGGGACTGGAAGCCCTCGAGCGGGCGGATGATCCTGGAGGTCGTCGTCAACGGCAAGGGCGTGTTCGCCCCGCCGGGATCGAACGACTTCGTCGACGTCCGCGACGTGGCCGACGGGATCCTCGCGTCGCTCGACCGCGGCCGGTGCGGCCGCCGCTACATCCTCGGCGGCCATCCGCTCTCCTACTACGACGCCTGGTGCACCTTCGCCCGGGTGGCCGGCACCCGGCCGCCGCTGGGCCGGGCACCCCGCGGTGCCGTGCGGTTCGCGGGCCGGATCGGAGACCTCGTCGGCCTCATCACCCGCGACGAGAAGCCGCTCAATTCGGCCGCGACGGCGACGGCCGTCCTGGCGCACAACTTCTCCTGCCGGCGCGCCGAGCGGGAATTGGGCTACCGCTACCGCCCGTTCGAGGAGACGGTCCGCGACGCCTGGAACTGGTTCGTCGAGCACGGCTACACCGGCCCGCTCCGCGCGGTCGCGGCGCGGTAGCATCGGGGTACCGTCCCCGGAGCCCGGCCCGCCCATGCCCCACATCCTCGTCGTCGAGGACGAAGAGCACCTCGCCTACGGGATCAAGTTCAATCTCGAGGCGGAGGGTCACGCCGTCACGACCGCCGCCGACGGCCAGACGGCCCTCGGCCTGCTGGAACACGGGGAGCAGCCGGTCGACCTCGTCGTGCTCGACCTCATGCTTCCCGGCATGAGCGGCTACGCGGTCTGCGAGCAGATCCGGGCCCAGGGCAACCCCGTGCCCGTCGTGATGCTCACCGCGCGGACGCTCGTCGAGGACCGGATTCGTGGCTTCGACGCCGGCACCGACGTCTACCTCCAGAAGCCCTTCGACCTGGAGGAGTTGCTCTCGGTGGTCCGCAACCTCCTGGCCCGGCGGGCCCGGCCGGGGGGCGGCCCGTCACCCGCGGCCCCGGCGTCCGCCGCCGTCCACCGCTTCGGCGAAAACACCGTGAACTTCGAGACCTGGGAGGCGATGAGCCGGGGCCGCCCGGTCCGGCTGACGAACCTCGAGATGAAGCTGCTCCGCTACCTCGTCGAGCACGAGCAGGTGGTGGTCTCGCGGGAGGAGCTCCTCAGGAACGTCTGGGGCATGACCCGGGCCCCCGCCACGCGGACGATCGACACGTTCATCTTCAACCTGCGGAAGTACTTCGAGGCCGACCCGTCGAAGCCGGTCCACTTCCTCTCGATCCGCGGCCGCGGCTACCGGTTCGTGGGGGGCACGGCGAAGGGGTCGCCGGCGGCGTGACGGCCGCCATCCGCGGCGGATTCGTCCCCGTTCGTGCCGGATTCGTCACTTTTCTTGCCTGCGGCCGTCGGCCGCGGAGTCGCCGACGGTAGTCCCGGTCCTCGCTCGAGCAGCGCCGCACCTCCGTGCGCGGACACGGCCGCTGGCTTCCGATCCCCGGCAGCCGTCGTTCACCCTGGAGGTTTTCATGCGTCGTCCAGCCTGCTTTCGCCGTGCCCCCACTCCCGGATTCCCCTGGAACGTCGGCGCGGTTCTCGTCGGCTTGCTGATCGGGGCAACCGTACCGGCCGATCTTCTCGCCGACACGACCTTCGACAGCGGCACCACGACCATCGGCAGCGGCACGAACTTCGGGAACACGCTGGTGATCGGCGAGACGGGCACGGCGACGGTGCGGTTCGTCACCGGCGCCAACGCGTCGAACGTGAATGCCATGCTCGGCTACGACCCCACCGGCCAGGGCACCGCGCTCGTCACCGGCGGCACGTGGACGAGCAGCAACCTTCTGTTTGTCGGCTACCAGGGCTCCGGTGTTCTCGACATCAACGGGGGATATGTGCGGAGCGTCGCCGTTGGCGCTCTCGCCTGGGTGCCGGGAAGCAGCGGCACCGCGACGGTCACGAGCGGCACGTGGTCCGGTGACAGCATTTACGTGGGATATCGCGGGCCGGGCGAACTCACGGTCAACGGCGGCGGTGTGGTCGCGGCGGACTACCAGGTGAACGTCGGAGCCGAATCCTCCGGCAGCGGCGTGCTGCGGATTGCCGGCGGCACCGTCACTAGCCCCTGGGGCGCGGTGGGCTACTTGGGCTCCGGATCGGCGACCGTGACCAGCGGCTCCTGGAGCGTGGGCAACACGCTCTCCGTCGGTACGTTTGGCACCGGTGACCTCGCCATGAGCGGCGGCGGGATCCTCAGCGGGAACGGTGTCATCGGGGAGATCGCTGGGAGCAGCGGCAGCGTCGCCGTGACGAGCGGAACCTGGTTCAACGTCGGCGGTCTCGATGTCGGCGCGGCCGGGAGCGGCAGCCTGCTGCTCGACGGTGGCGTGGTGCGTTCGTCGGCGAGCCGAATCGCCGCGTCCGGAGGAAGCCAGGGAACGGCGACCGTCGCCAGCGGCTCATGGAACAGCGGCGACGTGCAGGTTGGCGGCGGCGGCACGGGCAGCCTGACCGTCTCCGGGGGAGTGCTGACGAACTCCGGCAGCCTCGTGATCGGCGCGGCGGGCGGCAGCAGCGGTACCGCGACGGTCAGCGGCGGCCTGTGGTCGAACGCCCAGGACGTGGTCGTCGGCGCTGCCGGCAACGGCACGCTGAACGTGAGCGGCGGCAGGATCACGGGATACGCGGCGATCATCGCCGACGATGCCGCCGGCGTCGGCACCGTCACGGTGACGAGCGGCACGTGGACCAGCACCAGCTCGCTGCTGGTCGGGAGAAACGGCAACGGCAGTCTGGACGTCGACGGCGGCACCGTCGTCAGCGCCAATGGGTTCGTCGGCATGGAATTGGGCAGCACGGGTGCGGTGACGATGACGAGTGGCACGTGGTCGAACGCCGGCGACCTGACCGTGGGCCGCGCGGGCTCCGCCGCCATGGCCGTGAACGGCGGCCGGGTCGTCAACGCCAGCGGCATCATCGGCTACCAGGCGCCGGCGGCCGTCACGGCGAGCGGCGGAACGTGGGAGAACCTCGAGACGCTCCACGTGGGTTTCTACGACGCCGGGAGCCTCACGGTGAATGGCGGCGCCGTCACCGCCACCGATACCTTGATCGGGTCGTCGGTCGGCGGCGTCGGCGCGGTCACCGTGTCGAGCGGCACGCTGGACGTCCGGGGCGACCTCACCGTGGGATTCCTCGGCACCGGCACGCTCACGATGAGCGGTGGCCGGGTCACGGTCGGCGGCGTGCTGTCGCGTGGAGCCGGCACGATCAATCTGAATGCCGGGGGCACGCTCCAGATCGGCACCGGCACCAGCGGCGGCGTCCTCGGCGTCACCACGCTCACCAACGACGGAACGCTGGTCTTCAACCGCTCGAATGCCTCCGCCTTCGCGGGCATCATCGACGGCTCCGGCGCGGTCGTGAAACAGGGCGCCGGGGCGCTCACGCTCGCCGGCGCGAACTCCTACGCGGGCGTCACCACGATCTCCGCCGGCACGCTGGCTCTGTCCGGATCGGGGTCGATCGGCACCGGCGGGCTGAATCTCGGCACGGGTGGTGTGTTCGACCTCGCCGCCCTCGTGTCAGGCACGTATGACCTGCCCGCGACCGGCGACCTCACCGGTGTGGGCATGCTTGCCGGCGACGGCAAGACGCTCGCGGTGCTCGGCTCCTTCCGGCCGGGCAACAGCCCCGGCACGGTGACGGTCGGCACCGGATTCACGCTCGACCTGTCGCAGTCGGGCACGAGCCTTTTCGAGATCACCGATCCGTCGTACACGGCGGGCACGTTCGACCTGGTGAACGGAGCCGGCAGCGTGATCTTCGGCGGAATTCTCCGCCTCGACTTCAGCGGCGGAGCGTATGCCGAAGGCACGGACGTCCTCCAGCTGTTCGCGAACACCGGCGGCCGATCCGGCGACTTCACGTCGGTGATCGCCACCGGCCTCGGATCCGGTCAGTACGCCACCTTCGATTCGTCGACGGGGTTCATCACGATCGTTCCAGAGCCTGCCACGTGGGCTCTGGCCTTGGCCGGCCTGGCCGGCGTTGGCTGCGCGGCATGGCGGAGACCGAGGGGTACGGCCTGACGAGGATACGGGCCCTGGCCGCACCGGCTGGCGCCGCAACCCGCCGAGTCCGAGCCGCCTGGCCTCACGGCCCCAGGAGCGCGGCCGCGGCCCGGCCGGGGTCGGGCTGCACGAGCAGCGATTCGCCCACGAGCATCGCGCCGATCCCCGCCGCCGCGAGCCGCTCGACGTCGGCCCGCGTCTTGATCCCGCTCTCGGCCACGAGGACCACGTCGTCGGGCACCCGCTCCCGCAGGCGGAGCACGTGGCCCAGGTCGGTGGTCATCGTCTTGAGGTCGCGGTTGTTGATCCCCACGAGCGTGGCGCCGAGGTCGATCACCCGCGGGAGGTTCTCCTCGTCGTGGAGCTCGACCAGCGGCGTCATGCCGAGGTCGAGGATCTCACGGTAGAGGCTCCGCAGGTGGCAGTCGTCGAGGCATTCGGCGATCAACAGCACCGCGTCGGCCCCGTGCGCCCGGGCC
>JBIIUP010000203.1:0-5533 GCA_044339885.1 Pirellulales bacterium
TGGCTTGGTAGCCCGGTTGCCGAATGGGGTAGCCCGGTTGCCGTGCAACCGGGAATCCGGTCACGCTGCGACCGGACGCCGCGCGACCGCCCGGATCAGCGGCCGGCCGGCATGAGCCGCGGCCAGGCCGCCTGGAGCCGGTCGGCCGGCGGAATCTCCAGGCGCGTCCCCGACTCGAGGCTCACGCGCGGGGCGAGCGCCCTGTTCCAGGCGAAGAGCGCCCGATAGAGGCGGCCGTCGCCGTAGGCCGCCTCGGCGAGCGACCACCACGAGTCGCCGGGCCGCACGACGTAGCCATCGGGATCGCCGCCAACGGCCGGGGCGGCGAGCGCCGCGGCTGCCGGCTGGGCAGCGAACGCCGCCGGAGGCGGCTCGAAGCCCGAAGGTTGGGCCGCGAAGCCGGAAGGTGCGGCCTGGAAGGCCGGCGGCGATCCGAACCGATCGGCTGCAGGCTCCTGCCAGGCGGCCGGCGCGACGGCCGCATCCGGGGGGGCGGGCTCGGTCGTCCGGCCGGTGAGGCGATCTCGAGGCTCGGTCCCCGCGGCGGGGGGCGGCGCGAGCGAGGCTGCCGGGGCAGCCCCGCCGAACCGACCGGCTGCCTCGGCATCGGCGTAGCGATCGCGACCGAATGAGAACCGCCCGGTGTCCGCCTCCGGCGGTTCGGCCGCGGTCGACTCCGCGCCGGCCGGCGGCGACGTGTCGGCGGCGGGAACCAGCGGCGGCGCGGCCGCGAAGTCCCAGGGCCGCGGCGACAGGGTGGGGGGTTCGACGAGCTCGTTCTCCCCGATCGAAGCCGCGTCGTACTGGACGTCGGGGCCCGTGCCCGTGGGGGGCCGCGGCACGAGCAGCTTCATGGACAGCACGCCCATGAACACGCCGGCGAGCAGGCCGAGGAACCCGAGGAGGATCTTCGTTTCGCGTCCCATGCACCGTCCGTCGCACCGGCCCAGTCGGGGCCGGACCCGCCGGCCCCCAACGGGCCGCGGATTGTGCGGAAACTCCGCGGCCGTCGCCAGACCGGTCAGGGGGCGGTCGTCCCGGCCGGCGCGGCAAGCTGGGCAGCCCGGAGTTTCGCCGAACGGCTGCGGGGGTTGCGGAACAACTCCTCGTTCGAAGCCTCGACCGGCGACCGGGTGAGGCTCTCCCAGACCTGCCGGTTACGGAAGGCCTCCTTCACGAGGCGATCCTCGAGGGAATGGAAGGAGATCACCGCCAGTCGTCCGCCCGGGGCGAGTCGCGTGGGGATCCGCTCCAGGGCGATCCGCAGGCTCTTGAGCTCTTGGTTCACGGCGATCCGCAGCGCCTGGAAGGTCCGCGTGGCCGGGTGGATCCGCGGCGGGGGACTCTGGCGGGGCACCGCGGAGACGACCACGCGGGCCAGCTCGCGGGACGACCGGATCGGCTGCTTCGCCCGCACGGCCACGATCCGCCGCGCGATCCGCCGGCTGAACCGCTCCTCGCCGAACTCGTGGATGATGTCGGCCAGGCTCTCGGCCCGCATGCGGTTCACGATCCGCCAGGCCGGCTCCCCCTCCGTCGGATCGAACCGCAGGTCGAGCGGGCCCTCGGAGTCGAAGGAGAAGCCGCGGGAGTCGTCGGCCAGCTGGTCGCTCGACAGTCCGACGTCGAGAAGCACGCGGTCGACGCGGTCGACGGAGACCGCGTCGAGCACCTCGGGAATGTCGCAGAAGTTCGCCTGCGCGAACCGCACGGGTCGGCCGGCGAGCTCCCGCGCGGCACGCGCGATGGCCGCGGGGTCGCGGTCGATCGCGATCACGAGCCCCTCCGGACCGACGGCGTCGGCGAACAGCCGCGTGTGGCCGCCGCCGCCCAGGGTGCCGTCGACCACCCGCATGCCGGGCTCGATGGCGAGAAACGACATCACCTCGGCGGGCAGCACGGCGGTGTGGATGCTGGCGGGAACCTCCATCCTTCCACTCTATCCGGCCGGGGACCGGGTCATCCACGCCCCGCCTCCGCGCGGCCGGCTCCGATTCCCCGCTACGATTCCCTCCCATGGCCGACGCCGACCTCTACGACTACGACCTGCCCGGGGAACTCATCGCCCAGGAGCCCCTCGCCGACCGCTCGGCGGCCCGACTCCTCCATGTGCGGCGGGCCGACGGGGCGGTCTCCCATCGGCACGTCCGCGACCTGCCCGACCTGCTCCGCCCCGGCGACCTGCTCGTCGTCAACGACTCCCGCGTCGTGCCGGCGCGGCTCGTCGGCCGCCGCGCCGCCACAGGCGGCAGCTGGGAGGGGCTGTTCCTGCGGGTGGAGCGGGGAGGCGGCAGCGAGGAGACGTGGGTGGTGCTCGCCCGGTCTCGCGGCCGGCCGGCTCTCGGCGAGCGGGTGATCCTCGTCGGCCGGGACGGCGTCGACCAGGTTGCGATCGAACTCGTGGGCCGCGCGGGCGGCGGCGCGTGGCTCGTGCGGCCGGAGTCCACCGAACCGGTCCACGCAATCCTCGAGCGGGTCGGCCGCGTGCCGCTGCCGGGCTACATCCGCGGCGGCGAGGAGCGGGCCGAGGACCTCCAGCGGTATCAGACCGTCTTCGCCAGGGAGCGCGGCTCGGCGGCTGCGCCCACGGCCGGCCTCCACTTCTCGGAGCCACTTCTGGCGGCGCTGGCGGCCCGCGGCGTCCGCCGGGCCCACGTCACGCTGCACGTCGGCCTCGACACCTTCCGGCCGATCACCGTCGCCGCGCTCGACGAGCATCCCATGCATTCGGAGTGGTGCGAGTGCCCCGCGGAGACGGCGGCGGCGGTGCGGGAAACCCGCGCCCGCGGCGGGCGGGTGGTGGCCGTGGGGACCACCGCGGTGCGGACGCTGGAGACGGCGGCGCGGGGTGGCGAGATCGCCGCGTGGGCCGGGGCCACGGACCTGTTCATCCGGCCCGGGTTCCGCTTCCGGGCCGTGGACTGCCTGGTCACGAACTTCCACATGCCCCGGACGACGCTCATGGTGCTCGTCAGCACGCTGGCGTCGCGGGAGCTCGTGGCCCTGGCCTACGAGACGGCCATCCGTGAGCGGTACCGGTTTTTGAGCTATGGTGATGCGATGTTGATCGAGTGACGAGGAGGGATGCGATGGGCGAGATGCCGCAGGAAGACGTGCTCGTGGTGCCCCGGGCCGTGTTCGAGAGGGCCGGGGCCTTCCAGGGATTCTGCGCCGACACGGCGGCCTACCTGCCGCTGCTCCTCGACCCGCGGCACACCGCGTGGCGGCCGCGTGCGGCCGTGGAGGACGACCCGTCGTTCAAGCAGCTGATTCCCTACTGCGTGCTCGCCTGGCGGGACGCCACGGGGGTCGCCCGGTACTTCGCCTACACCCGGGGCGGCGGTCAGGGCGATGCCCGGCTGCGGGCCCGGCGGTCGGTGGGGATCGGCGGCCACATCTCGAGCACCGACGGCGAGCATGGCGACGACACGTCGTACGAGGCGGGGATGCGCCGCGAGATCGCCGAAGAGATCGCGATCGGCGGCCTCTGGACCGACCGCTGTGCGGGCCTCATCAACGACGACTCCAACTCCGTCGGCAGCGTGCACCTGGGGATCGTCCACGTGCTCGAGCTGGAGCGGCCGGAGGTCGCCTCCCGGGAAACCGCGGTCGTGGAGTGCGGGTTCGAGTCGCTCGACGCGCTGCTCGCCGACCGCGAGCGGTTCGAGACCTGGTCGCAGATCACGCTCGACGCGCTGGCCGAGGGGAGGCTGGGCTGACGCCATGTCGCCCCGTGCCGCGATCTACCTGGACAACCACGCCACGACGCGGCTCGACCCGCGCGTGCTCGAGGCGATGCTGCCGTGGCTCACCGAGCGGTACGGCAATGCCGGCAGCGTGACCCACGAGATGGGCCGCGAGGCCCGGCGGGCGGTCGAGGCCGCCCGCGAGGAGTTCGCCGTCGTGATCGGGGCGGCGGCCCGCGAGGTCGTGTTCACCGGCGGCGCCACCGAGGCCACGAACCTCGCCATCCTCGGCGCCGCGGCGCGGCACCACGAGGCCACGGGCTCGGCCGGCCACGTCGTGACGGTCGCCACGGAGCACACCGCCGTCCTCGACCCGGTCGCGCACCTCGAGCGCCGCGGCGTCGTCGTCACGCGGCTCCCGGTGGTGCCGCAGGGGGCCGCGGGCGTGCCGGGCCAAATCCACCTTGCCGACCTGGAGGCCGCCCTCCGTCCGGACACGTTCCTCGTCTCGGTGCTCCTGGCGAACAACGAGATCGGCGTCGTGCAGGACGTCGCCGCGATCGCCGCGATCGCGCACGCGACCGCCGCGGTCGTCCACGTCGACTGCGCCCAGGCGGTGGGGCGGATGCCGGTGGCGGTCGACGCCCTCGACGCCGACCTCGCGAGCTTCTCGGCGCACAAGTTCCACGGGCCGAAGGGGGCGGGCGTCCTCTACGTGCGGCGGCGGGGCAGGGCGGTCCGCATCGAACCGCGGGTCTTCGGTGGCGGGCAGGAACGGGGCCTGCGGAGCGGCACGCTCGACGTGCCGGGGATCGTCGGGCTGGCGGCCGCGGCCCGGCTGGCGCACGAGGGGCTGGCCGAGGAGCCGGCGCGGATGAGGACGCTCCGCGACCGGCTGTGGGACCGGCTGGCGGCGGCGATTCCCGGCCTGGCGGTCAACGGTCCGGCGCTCGACGCGGTGGATGACTCCGGCGCGCCGGTGCGGCTGGTGAACAACCTCAATGTCCGCGTGCCGGGCGTCGACGGCCAGTCGCTCCTGGAGACGCTCGCCGGCGACGGGCTCGCCGTCAGTTCGGGCAGCGCCTGCTCGGCGGAGAGTCCGCGGCCGAGCCACGTGCTGCGGGCGCTCGGCCTGAGCGACGACGAGGCCCGCGCGAGCCTCCGCTTCGGGCTGTCGAGGTTCACGACGGCCGACGAGATCGACGCCGCGGCCGAGCGGATCGCGGCCGCAGCCGCGGCCCTGCGGAGCCTGTAGGCGACTCCGGAGCGAGTTAAGCGACGACTTGGCAACCAGCAGTTGACGAGGCGCAGGGGGTCGGCGAACGCTCGAGGAGCCTTGGGCCGCCGCGGCCCACAGCGACGAGACTTTTGCCGGCCCCAAGCCGGCGATGCACGCCTGGCGAGTCCGCTCGAGACGGCCGGCTTTGCCTTTCCGGGGCCGGCGGCTACACTTTTCGCAGGCGGTCATGCGACATTCCGGTCGGCCGCGTTTTCAGCAGCAGGAGGAAGCGGACATGTCGGTCATGCTCACGGAAAAAGCCGCGGTCGAGGTCAAGAAGATCATCACCGAGCAGAAGCTCGATTCCGCCACGGTGCTCCGTGTCGGCGTCGCCGGAGGCGGCTGCAGCGGCTTCAGCTACTCGCTGGGATTCGACACGAACTTCGACCCGAAAGCCGACACCAAGACCGATCAGCACGGCGTGGCGGTGGTCGTGGACAAGAAGAGCGACCTGTTCCTCGACGGCACGACCCTCGATTTCCACGAAGGGATCGACAAGCGGGGGTTCACCTTCAACAATCCCAACGCCAAGAAGAGCTGCGGCTGCGGCAGCTCGTTCCAGGCCTGA
>JBIIUP010000080.1:0-12492 GCA_044339885.1 Pirellulales bacterium
CCTCCCGGAAAGGCGTGAGCGGTGGCCCAGGACAAGGTGCACATCGTCGGCATCGGCGACGACGGCGTCGAGGGCATGACTGCCCAGGCGAGACGGCTCGTCGAAGCGGCCGACGTTCTCCTCGGGCCCGATTCCTGCGCGGCGGTCCTCCCCGAACCGCTGCGGCGGAGGCTCGTGTCAGTCGCCGGCCTCGAGGAGCTCGTGGAGCGGATCGAGGCGTCCGCGGCGGGACGGACCGTCGTGCTCGCCTCGGGCGATCCGCTCTTCTACGGCACGGCGCGGTACGTCTGCGGCCGGCTCGGCAAGGACCGGTTCGAGGTCGTGCCGCACGTCAGCAGCATGCAGCTGGCGTTCGCGAGGGTGAAGGAGTCGTGGGAGGACGCGTTCCTGGCGAACCTCTCGGGGCAGTCGCTGGAGCGGGTGATCGACCGGATCCGTTCGGCCGAGACGGCCGGGCTCTTCACGAGCGAGCAGTGGCCGCCGGCCGCCGTCGCCCGCGCGCTGCTCGACGAGGGGATCGACTACTTCCAGGCCTACGTCTGCGAGAACCTGGGGTCGCCCGACGAGCGGGTCACGCAGGGAACCCTGGCCGACATCGCCGGCGACAGCTTCGGGCCGCTCAACGTGATGATCCTCGTCCGCAGGACCCGCGCCGCCGACACGCCCGGCCGGGTGGGGGCGCGGATCTTCGGCAACGCCGACGAGAGCTTCCTCCAGTCGCGGCCCAAGCGCGGGCTGCTGACGCCCGCGGAGGTCCGGTCGCTGGCCCTCGCCGAACTGTCGCTGCGTCCCGGGAGCGTGGTCTGGGACGTCGGCGCGGGAAGCGGCTCGGTGAGCATCGAGGCGGCGCGGATCGCCCGCGAGGGGAGTGTTTACGCGATCGAGATGGACCCGGACGACCAGCAGCTCATCGTCGAGAACGCGCGGCGGTTCGCCGTGGGCAACCTCCATGCCGTGCTGGGCCGCGCTCCCGAGGCGTGGGGCTCGCTGCCCGACCCCGACGCGATCTACGTCGGGGGCAGTGGCCGCGACGTGGCGATGCTCGTGGAGAAGGCCTGGGAGCGGCTGGCCCGCGGCGGCCGGCTCGTCACGGCCTGCAACTCGATCGAGAACCTGGCCGCCGTCCACGCGCTCCTGCGGTCGCGGTCCTCCGACACCGCCTACTGGATGGTCAACATCGCCCGGGGCATCGAGCAGCTCGACCGGATCCGGTTCGAGGCCATCAACCCCATCTTCCTGATCGCGGCGACGAAGCCGGCATGAGCGACCTCCAACTGCCCGAGCCGCTCGACGTGATCGCCGTCGGCGCCCACCCGGACGACGTCGAGATCGGCTGCGGCGGCACGCTGGCCCTCCTGGCGGCGCAGTCCGTGCGGGTCGGCATCGTCGACCTCACCGACGGCGAGCCGACGCCCCGCTCGAGCGGCCCAGCCGAGCGGCTGGCCGAGGCCGCGGCGGCGGCCACGGAGCTCGGCGTCGTGCACCGCGAGAACCTGGGCTTCCCGAACCGGTCGCTGTTCGACTCCTTCGAGGTCCGCGTAGCACTCGCCACGGTCTTCCGCCGCTGGCGGCCGCGGCTGGTGCTCGGGTTGGCCGACAAGACGCCGCTGGCCTCGCCCGACCATGCCCAGGCCGTGGCCATCACCGAGGCGGCCGTCTTCTATTCCCGGCTCACGAAGTGGGACGACCGGTTCTCCGGCCTGCCGGTCCACGCCGTGCCGCAGTTCCTCGGCTACTTCCTGTTCGCGGGCGTCCCGAGCGTGCCGCCGCCGCAGTTCCCGCTCGTGGTGGACATCGGTGGCCACCTGGAGACGAAGCTCCGCGCGATCGCCTGCTACGCCTCGCAGTTTCCGCCGGAGAAGGCGCACGTCTACCCGCGGGTTCGTGCCATGGCCGAAACCATCGGCACCATGGCGGGCTGCGAGGCCGGCGAGCTGCTGGCCTCGAACCGGATGCCGTGCACGGCGGAGCCGCTGCGGATGCTGTTTCCTCCGGCGGGGCCGCGGTCGTGAGCGGCCCGGGGGGGAGGCCCGAGTGGGACGTGGTCGTGCTCGGGGCGGGCATCGCCGGACTGTGCGCCGCCGGTGAACTCGTGCGTGCGGGCCGCCGCGTGCTGGTGCTCGAGAAGTCGCGGGGCATCGGGGGCCGGATGGCCACCCGCCGCGTGGGCGGGGCCGTCTGCGACCACGGCGCGCAGTTCTTCACCGTCCGCGGCCGGGCGTTCGGCGGCATCGTGCGGGAGGCGGAGGCGGCGGGAGCCGTCGTGACCTGGTGCGAGGGATTCGGGTCTGCCGGCAGCCTCGGCGACGTCGAGCCCGCGGTCGACGGCCACCCGCGGTGGCGCGGGGCCCGCGGCATGACGGACCTGCCGAAGTGGCTCGGCGGCAGGCTGGCGGCGGACGCGCACGGCGAGCCCTGCCTGATTCGCACGTCGACCAAGGCGGTCGCGGTCGGCACGGCGGGCGGCCGCGTGCAGGTGACGGTCGAGGCGGGGGAGCCGGGCGGCACGACGGAGGTCATCGAGGCTGCGGGCGCGGTGCTCACCGCGCCGGTGCCACAGGCGCTGGACCTGCTGGCCGCGGGCGCCGCCGACGTCGACGCCGAGCCGCGGAGGCAACTGGAAACGGTCGCCTACGACCCGTGCTTCGCCCTCATGGTCGTCCTCGCCCGGCCGAGCCTCGTGCCCGCTCCGGGCGGCATCCGGTTCGCCGCGGGCAACGGTCCGGTCTCTTGGATCGCCGACAACCTGCAGAAGGGCATCTCGCCGCTGCCGGCCCTCACCGTCCACGCCGACGGCCCCTTCAGCCGCGGGCATTTCGCCACGCCGGCCGAGGAGGTGACCCGGTTGCTGCTCGACGCCATCCGTCCCTGGCTTCCCGGCGATCCGGCCGCCGCCGTCGTCGAGACGTCGCTCCATCGCTGGAAGTTCGCCCTGCCGACGACGATCCTGCCGGCCCCGCTGGTGGCGGCGTCGCTGGAGCCGCCGATCGCCTGCTGCGGCGACGCCTTCGCCGGCCCGCGGGTCGAGGGGGCCGCATCGAGCGGACTCGCCGCGGGCCGCTGGATGGCCAGGGTGCTGGGGCCGTAGGCTTGCCGCCATGGCCGACATGGAATGCATCGTCGTGGGCGCCGGACTGGCGGGCCTGGCCTGTGCGCGGGAACTGTCGCGTTCGGGACGGCGCGTGCTGGTGATCGAAGCCGCCGACCGGGTCGGCGGCCGCGTCGCAACCGACACCGTCGACGGATTCCGGATCGACCGCGGATTCCAGGTCTACAACGACGCCTACCCCGAGGGCCGCCGGCAGCTCGACTTGGGCGCGCTCCGGCTCGGCGGCTTCGAGCCGGGGGCGCTCGTGGCCGAGGGGGGCAGGCTCCGGGCGGTGGCCGACCCGTGGCGGCGGCCGCTGACCGCCCTGGCGTCACTGGCCGGCGGGAGCGTCGGGATCGGCGACGCCCTGCGGACGGCGCGGCTGCGACACGACGCCGTGGCCGCCTTCCGGGGCGGCCGGCTCGATCCCGACGGGCCCGTCGTGGGTGACGAGCGGACGACCCGCGAGGAACTCGCCGTGCGTGGGTTCTCCGCCGCCTTCGTCCGGCGGTTCTTCGAGCCGTTCTTCGGCGGTGTGTTCCTGGAGCGGCGGCTCGATACGGCGGCCCCCGTGTTCCTCTTCGACTTCGCGATGTTCTCCCTCGGCCGTGCGTGCCTGCCGCAGGGGGGCATGGCCGCGATCCCGGCCCAGCTGGCCGCGGGCCTCCCGGCGGCGGCGGTGCTCACCGGTCGCGCCGTGCGGCGGGTGGAAGCGGGCCGCGTGGAGCTCGGCGACGGGACCGTGATGACCGCGGACCAGGTCGTCGTGGCCACCGATGCGGCGGCCGCGGCGACGATCCTGCCGCCGGCGTGCGTGGGCTCCTGGGCGCAGCGGGCGGTGAAGCCGACGCGACTGATCGCGTTCGCGGCGGACCGCTCGCCGCTGGAACGGCCGACGCTCGTGGTGAGCGCCGAGCCGGGCGGGGCGATCGACAACCTCACGGTGCCCTCGGACGTCGCGGCGGGCTACGCGCCGCCGCGGACGGCGCTCGTGCAGGTCTCGGTCCGCGCCGACTGGCAGGGGGACGCCGCCGCCCTGCCCGATGCGGTCCGCAGCCAGGCGGCGACCTGGTTCGGCGCCGCCGCGCGGGGCTGGCGGCACCTGGCGACGGTGGCCGTGCCGCGGGCCCTGCCCGACGAATCGCCCGCGGCCCGCAGGCTGCGGCCGCCGCCGGGGCCGGTGACGCCGGGGCTGTTCCTGTGCGGCGACCACACCGGCACGGCGTCGATCAACGGCGCGCTCGCCAGCGGCCGCCGGTGTGCCGCAGCGGTGCTCGCGGCGACGTAGCCGGCTGGCGAATTCTGTAGCCCGGTTGCTGAGTTCTGTAGCCCGGTTGCTGTGCAACCGGGATTCCGGTCGCACGGCGACCGGTCTACCAAACCGGTCGCACGGCGACCGGTCTACCAAACCGGTCGCACGGCGACCGGTCTACCAAACCGGGCGCACGGCGACCGGGCTACCGACGGTCTGCCGAACAGCGGCGGCCGGAGCCTCCTGTCACCGCAGAACCGGCCCCGTTGCCGAGTTTCGTAGCCCGGTTGCCGTGCAACCGGGTGCCTTCCGCCCCACCGTAGTCTCGGCCCCGACGACGGCTATCGAAAATTTTAGGCTTTTCCCGGAGAATACGACGCATACACTTGATTCAAACAGCCGTTTGAAACGGCGTGGACGGATTTGGCAGCGAGTGGGGATCCCATGGTGAGCATCGACGCGACCGCGAAACCCGGCCGGGCCGCGGGCGACGACCCGCGGGAGCGGATTCTTCGCGCCGCCGGCCGCGAGTTCGCCGAGCGGGGCTACGAGGCGGCGACCGTCCGCGACATCTGCCTGGCCGCGGGCGTGAACGTCGCGGCCGTCAACTACTACTTCGGCGACAAGCAACGGCTGTACGTCGAGAGCGTGAAGCACGCCCACCAGGAACGGGTGCTCCAGGTGCCGCTGCCCGAGTGGCCGCCGGCCACGCCACCGGCCAAGAAGCTCCACGACTTCGTCGACAATCTGCTCGAGCGGATGCTCGGGCTGGGCCAGCCCCCCTGGCAGGTGCAGCTCATGATGCGGGAGGTCCTCCAGCCCACGGCCGCCTGCCGCGAGCTCGTCGAGGACTACATCCGGCCGCACTTCGCCGTGCTCGTGGCGGTGCTCGACGAGCTCGTCGACGGGCGTCTGCCTCAGGGTGAGCTGCGGCGGGTGGGGATGAGCATCGTGGGCCAGTGCTTCCTCTACCGTGCCGCGGGGGACGTGGTCGCGATGCTCGTGCCGCGCGAGGAAATCGAGTCGTTGCACTCCCCGCCCCAGCTGGCCGACCACGTCACCCGGTACGCGTTGGCCGCACTGGGAGCCGGTCCCGCGGTCATCGACCGGCGGCCGCGATCCCTCTCAGGCATCGGCGAGGGCCACTCCACATGAGCAGGTTGCACACGATCGTGGGCTGGGTGCTGCCCGTGGCGATCCTCGCCGCGGGGGTGGGCGGCTTCGTGCTCATGGGGAAGCAGCCGCCCCCCGAACGCAAGGTCCCCACGGCGACGACCGCCTTCGCCGTCCGCACCGTCCCGGTCGAGAGGGAGTCGGGCGGCCTGACGCTCGAGGCCGATGGCGTGGTGGTGCCGCTCCGCGAAATCACGCTCGCGTCCGAGGTCGCCGGCAAGGTGGCCCGGAAGAGCCCGGCCTGCAACGAGGGGCAGTTCGTCACCGCCGGCACGCTGCTCATCGAGATCGATCCACGGGACTACGAGCTCGAGGTGACCCGGCTGGAACGGGAGCTCGACCAGGCGGAGCTGGCGATCGGCGAGATCGACGAGGAGATCGTGCAGAATGCGGCCACCGTCGACCTGGCCCGGAGGCAGATGGAGCTCGCCCGGCGCGAGGTGGCCCGCCTGGAGAACCTCAAGGCCGGCCGGATCGTCACGGAATCGGAGCACGACCGCGCCCTCCGCGAGGAGCTCACGGCCGCCAACTCGCTGACGACCCTCCAGGGGCAGAGCCGCGTGCTCCTCAAACGGCGGAACAGGCTCGTCGAGGGGCGCAAGCTCGCCTCGACGATGCTCGAAAAGGCCAGCCTCGACCTGTCGCGGACGAAGATCGCGGCCCCCGCGGACGGTATCGTCGTCGAGGACAAGGTCGAGCAGGATTCGTTCGTGGCCAAGGGGGCGCCGCTGGTCACGATCGAAGACACGAGCGCCGCCGAGGTGCGGACGAGCCTGGAGATGGACGACGTGGCCCGCATCTGGAGCGCCCGGCGGCCGGTCGGCGCGGCCGAGCGTGCCGCGCACGAGCAGCTCGACACCCCCGCCACCGTCGTATTCCGCATCGGCGATGCGGAATACGCTTGGGAGGGCGTGCTGTCACGGCAGGAGGGCCGCGGCCTCGACGAGAAGACGCGGACGCTGCCCTGCCGCGTGCTCGTCCGCGACCCCAGGGCCGTCAAGGCGATCGACCGCTACGGGGCCGCCATGGCGCAGCTCCCGCCTGGCGCGCCGCGGGCCCTCCTGCGGGGCATGTTCGTCGAGGTCCGGGTGCACGTCGACACGCCTCAGGAGCTGGTCTCGATTCCCGAGGAGGCCCAGCGGCCCAGCGGCGACGTGTGGGTGATGCGCGACCAGCGGCTGGTTCTGCTGAGGCCCAGGGCCGTGCAGGCAGGGAGCGGCCGCGTGATCTACGAGTCGGGGACGTCGGGACTGCTGCCCGGAGACCGCGTGGTGACGAGCCAGATCCCGAATCCGCGGTCCGGCATGGCGATCATCGAGGCCGATGCGACCCGGCCCCAGACGGCGGCGAGCGATGGCGGGGAGGACGCCACGTGAGGGGCATCGTCTCCTGGACCGTCCGCAACATGCCGGCGATGAACACGCTGGTGATCGCGATCCTGCTCGTTGGTGCGATGGCCTTCGCGTCGATGCGCCGCGAGGTGTTTCCGGAGTTCGACCTGGAGATCGTGCTGGTCTCGGTGCCCTATCCGGGGGCGACGCCCGAGGAGGTCGAGGAGGGCATCTGCCAGAAGGTGGAGGAGGCCTGCCGGAGCGTGGCCGGGATCAAGAAGATCACGAGCGTGGCCCAAGAGGGGATGGGCTACTGCGTCTTCGAGCTCCAGGACAACGTCAAGGACGTGCAGAAGACGCTCGGCGAAATTCGCTCGGAAGTCGAGCGGATTCCCAGCATGCCGGAGCTGGCCGAGGACCCCAAGATCGAGCAGGTCACGCTCCGCACGCCGGCGATCAAGGTGGGCGTGCTGGCGCCCGAGGACGCCGCGGGCGACGCGGCGGCCGAGCTCGAACTGCGTGACGTGGCGGAGGTGGTGCGGGACGACCTCCTGGCCCTGCCGTCCGTCTCGGCCGCCAACCTGCTGGGAGCCAAGGACTACCAGATCGACATCGAGATCTCCGAGGGGACGCTGCGGAAGTACGGCCTCTCGCTCCAGAAGGTCGCCGACATCGTGCGGCGCGAGAATCTCGAGCTTCCCGGTGGCACCATCCGCAGCGAGCGGGGCGAGATCCTCCTCCGGGGCAAGAACAAGCGGTACGTCGGGGCCGAGATCGCCAAGCTTCCGCTCGTGACGCTGCCCGACGGCCTCGTGCTCACGGTGGGCGACCTCGGAACCGTCCGCGATGAGTTCGCCGACGTCGCCAACACCAACCGGATCAACGGGCGGCCGGGGATGGTGGTCTCGATCGACCGCAGTTCCGGCGAGGACCTGCTGGCGATGGTGGCCGCCGTGAAAAAGTACGTCGCCAACTCCACGCTTCCGGCGGGCTACGAGCTGACCACCTGGGCCGACCAGTCGGTCGACGTTCAGGATCGGCTCCAGATGCTCATCGAAAACGGGCTCCAGGGGCTCGTGATCGTGTTCGTGATGCTCGCGCTGTTTCTCGACCTCAAGATCGCCTTCTGGGTGGCCATGGGGATCCCGTTCTCCATGCTCGGCACGGGCGCGCTGATGTACGGCACCGATCAGACGCTCAACATGCTCTCGATGTTCGCCTTCCTGATGGCCATCGGCATCGTCGTCGACGACGCGATCGTGGTCAGCGACAACGTCGATCGGCACCGGCGAATGGGCAAGAGCCTCACGGCCGCGGCGATCGACGGCACGGTGGAGGTGGTCCCGAGCGTGATCTCCAGCGTGCTCACCACCGTGATCACCTTCCTGCCGCTCTGCTTCGTGTCGGGCGTGATGGGCAAGTTCATCGCCGTGATGCCGTTCGCCTTCATTACGACGTTGCTTGTGTCGCTCGCGGAGTCGACGCTCATCCTGCCGGGGCACCTCGCGCACGAGAAAAACCTCGTATTCACGATCTTCGGCATCGTGCTGTATCCGCTGCGGCTGCTGCTGCCAGCCGTCGGCGTGCTCCAACGTAGTTGTGACCGCGGCCTCAAATGGTTCGTCCGGCGCGTCTACGCTCCGACGCTCGAACTGGCCCTCGACAACCGGCTGTCGGTGCTGGCATTGGCGGGTTGCATCCTGCTGGCGGCGCTCGGCATCGTCCGCAGCGGGATCACCCCCTTCCAGCTATTTCCCAAGATCGATGCCAACCGGCTGCTGGCGAAGGTCGTGTTTCCCGACGGCACCCCGGCGTCGTTCACCGAGGAGGCCACCGCTCGGCTCGAGGAGGCCGCCTTCGAGGCGAACCGCGGGCTGTCGCGATCCGGGGATCCGATCGTGGAGCTCGTGCACCGCGCCGTGGGGCAGGTGGCCGCCCAGGGGGAGATCGGCCCCAACGCCCGAATGAGCGGCAGCCACGTCGGCGCGGTGGCCGTGGAGCTCGTCGAGGGGGAGTTTCGCGACGTCACCAGCGAGCAGTTCATCAGCGAATGGCGGCGGCTGGCCGGCGAGTTCACCGGCATCGAGTCGCTCGTCTTCGGGACGGAGAACATCGGCCCCGGGGGCAAGACGATCGAATTCAAACTCCTCGCGGCGGCCGATCCGGCGGCGGTGAAGCAGCTCGAGGAGGCCGTCGAGCGGTGCAAGGAGTGGCTCGCGCAGTATCCGGGCGTGATCGACATCGACGACGACTCCCGGCCCGGCAAGTGGGAGTACCAGATCAAGGTCAAGCCGAAGGCCGAGGCGATGGGAGTGTCGCTGGCCGATCTCGCGGGCACCATCCGGGCGAGCTTCTACGGCGAAGAGGTGATGCGGCTCCAGCGCGGCCGTCATGAGGTGAAGCTCATGGTCCGCTACCCGCAAGACGAGCGGCGGACGCTGGCGACGCTCGACGACATCCGGGTCACCGGGCCCGACGGGGTGAAGCGGCCCATCAGCGAGCTGGCCGACGTGAGCGTGCAGCGGGGCTATTCCGAGATCAACCGGCTCGGGCAGAAGCGGTCGATCACCGTCTCGGCCGACATCGACGTGGCGAAGAGTACGCTGACGAGCTCGCAGATCACGGCCGACATGGAGAAGCGGCTCATGCCAGAGCTGCTGGCCGCCTGCCCGCTGGTGCGGGTTCGCTGGGAGGGGCAGCAGGAGCAGACGAACGAGTCGCTCGAGAGCCTCGGCGTGGGGTTCGTGGTCGCCCTGTTCGCGATGTTCGTGCTGCTCACGATGGAGTTCAAGTCGTACTTCCAGCCGTTTCTGATCCTCGCGGCAATTCCCTTCGGGATCGCCGGAGCCGTCTTCGGCCACGCGGCGATGGGCATGCCGCTGACGCTCTTCAGCATGTTCGGGCTGGTGGCGCTGGCGGGCGTGGTGGTGAACGACTCGATCTGCCTCATCGACTTCATCAACCTCCGGGTCCGCGATGGCCATCCGCTCCGGGCGGCCCTCCGCGAGGCCGGCTGCCTGCGGTTCCGGCCCGTGATGCTCACGAGCATCACGACGATCGGTGGTCTCTTGCCGCTGCTCCTGGAGAAGAGTTTCCAGGCCCAGTTTCTGATTCCGATGGCCACGGCGCTGGCATTCGGGCTGGCGATGACAACGCTCCTCGTGCTGATCCTGGTGCCGGTGATGTATTCCTTCTTCGGCACCAGCGCACGCGAGGAGCACGTCGAGGAGTACGCGGCGGGCTTCGCTCCCGACGGCCATGGCCAGGCCAGCAGCGTGGCGCCCGACGAGGCGGAAAAGGAGTGGCTTCCGGAGCACCTCCGCGAGAACGCCGGGAAAACCGAGTCGCTGCCGGCCTGACGAAATCGGGGACGGGAGCGGATTTGCTCTCAGCGAAATCCGCTCCCGTCCCTGATTTCACAAATCCGCTCCCGTCCCCGATTTCTCGCCGCCGTTGAAGCTTGAAAGTGCTGCCCAGACAGCGCGGTCGATCGAGTTGGTGATGAATCGGGCGCTGCCATCGCACGTCATCACATTGCAGCCGTTGGGATGGTCGGAATACATCTGGCAGACGTGAGCATGCTCGTCGTTCGGGGGATGAATGACGCCCGGTTCACTCGGCGTGGGGCCGCTATGAACGAGCACGAGTGTCGCTGCGGCGTCGGCTGTCGTGCCGGCCTGCGCAACGAACTGAGCGGTGGGCTGCGACCAGGCCCCCGGCAGTGTGCCGGCCCAGGCCTTTTGCGACAGCCGGGAAAGATGCTCTCCGATGATGACGGTCTTTGAAGTGCCGTCGCTGATCTGGCTGACACGAAGCTCCGAGTTGCGGTAGAGCGGGCCGTTTGCGACGCCTTCCCAGGAGGTCAGCGGCTCGCCCCATGGCTCCGCGTGGCCAGCGTTGCCCACGTAGCTCGAGCGGCCGAGAACGGCAGCCGATGCATGCGGCGCGGCTGCCTGGTCGAGCACGGCGAAGGGTTCGCGGGGCCCGGTGTCAGAAGGGCAACGGAAGGTCGCGGGCGCGGCCGACACGGTGTCGCGGTTGGCGGCAGCAGCGATCCCGAGATCCTCGCGGTAGCCGTCGGCCAAGTGTCCCTCCTCGATAAAAGCGGCGATCAACATTCCCCAACCGGTGCCGGGGGGCCGGTCGAGTGTGGCTGGATCCAGCGGCGTGCGGCCTGCCTGGCTGACATACCCAGCGGGAAACCGCTTTTTGGCCGACTCATGGGAAAGCAGTCCCAGCCCCAGTTGCCTCAGGTTGCTCAGGCACGATGTTCGCCGTGCCGATTCGCGGGCCGACTGCACCGCCGGCAAAAGCAAGCCGACGAGCGTGCCGATGATCGCGATCACGACGAGCAGTTCGACGAGGCTAAAACCGGCAAGTCTGCCCGCACGAGCCGGACAGCAGCGGGATTCAGACGCGACCGCACCCATGGCCTACCCTTTTTGATGAGTCAAAACTTTTATTTTGAGTCTTCAAAAACTAAGGATAGGGCGGTCGACGGCACTTCCACAAGCCCGTGACCGGGGAAATCGGGAAATCGGGGACGGGAGCGGACTTCGCTGAGAGCAAATCCGCTCCCGTCCCTGATTTCCCTGTGCTACTTCACGCGGGCGAGCGCTGCCACGGCGTCGGCGAGACGGTCGATCTCGGCGTGGGTGTTGTAGAAGGCGAGCGACGGGCGGACGGTCGCCTCGACCCCGAAGTGCCGTAGCGACGGCTGGGCACAGTGGTGGCCGGCCCTGACAGCGAATCCCTCCTTGTCGAGCGCCGTGCCGACCTCGATCGGGTCGATACCCGGCAGCACGAAGGAGAGCACGCCCACCTTCTCCCGGGCCGTGCCCACGAGCCGCAGCCCGTCGATCGCCGTCAATCGACCGGTGGCGTAGTGCAGCAGCTCGTGCTCGTAGGCGGCGATCCGCTCACGGCCCAGCCGGCTGACGTAGTCGAGCGCCGCACCCATGCCGATCGCGTCGGCGATGTTGGGCGTGCCGGCCTCGAACTTCGCGGGCGGGTCGGAGTAGGTCGTGTGGGCGAACGTCACGTCCTTGATCATGTTGCCGCCCCCCTGCCACGGCGGCAGGGATTCCTGGGCCTCTTTGGCCATGAACACGGCACCAATGCCCGTGGGCCCGAAGACCTTGTGGCCGGAGAAGACGTAGAAGTCGCAGCCAATCCGCCGCACGTCTACCGGGAAGTGCGACACGCTCTGGGCGCCGTCCACGAGGACGCGGGCTCCGCGGGCCTTCGCCATACCCGTCATCAGTTCGACCGGCACGATCGTGCCCAGGCTGTTGGAGGCGTGCGAGATCGACACGACCTTCGTGAGCGGCGAGAGGAGCTTTGCGAAGGCTTCGAGGATCACGTCGCCACGGTCGTCGATCGGGGCCACGCGGAGCACGGCGCCGGTGCGATCGGCCACCATCTGCCAGGGGACGATGTTGGCGTGGTGCTCGAGCTCCGTGAGCAGGATCTCGTCGCCGCGGGAGAGCCCGGGGGCGAGGATGTTCGCCACCAGATTGATCCCCTCGGTGCAGCCACGGACGAAAAGATGACCTGCCCCCGTGAATGACGCCAGTTTCTAAGTTAGGTTTTCGCCCTCCAACAGACCAGCCCTGTGTGGTTGCGGAGGCGCAGCCGGAGCAACCACA
>JBIIUP010000042.1:0-16491 GCA_044339885.1 Pirellulales bacterium
ATGCTATCCTGCGAGCGTAATCCTCCAGCCCCAACCACTTGCCCCAAGGTGGCGTGCAGGATCGAGTCCTTTATCCAGCGCGAGATCAAACGTGTCGGCTTACGCGTACTGTCACACTGAGTGGCCATCCATGGGTTCCGATATGCCTGCCGAAGATCTTGGTCGCTTCGCGGCAGAGATAAGGAAGCTTGCGGTTTCCATGGTCGCCGAAGCACGGGCTTCCCACATCGGCGGTGCACTGTCGTTGGCCGACGTGGTCGCGGTGCTGTACGGACGGACTGCGAACGTCAAGCCGTCAGCGCCGAACTGGTCAGGCCGAGATCGGATCTTGAGCAAAGGCCATAGTTGCGTCGCAATTTACGCAGCGTTGGCCTTGCGCGGGTTTATCCCCAGAGGCGAATTGGTCACCTACGGTCAAGATGGGTCTCGGCTTATGGCCCACATCAGTCACCATGTGCCTGGGGTTGAGTTCTCAACAGGTTCACTGGGGCATGGGCTTTCGTTTGCCGTGGGCCGGGCTTTGGCAGCTAAACGCCGCGGCGCCCCGTACCGCACCTTTGCGCTGCTGAGCGATGGGGAACTCAACGAGGGCTCGACATGGGAAGCGTTCTTGTTCGCTCCCCAGCACCATCTGGACAACCTCGTGGCGGTGATCGACTACAACAAGATCCAGAGCCTCGGAGCCGTCGCCGATGTCTTGGAGCTCCATCCATTAGCCGCGAAGCTCTCGTCTTTTCGCTGGGCAGTCCGCGAGATCGACGGCCATGATCTCGCGGAGATCGAGGGGGCTCTGACGACGGCACCTTGGGAACCAGGGCGTCCCTCGTGCCTCATCGCCCACACCACGAAGGGCAAGGGGGTCGATTTCATGGAGGGAGAGTTGGCCTGGCACTACAAGTCGCCAGCGGGCACCGAGTTGACGGAAGCCCTCAGGCAGCTGGGGGAGACCTGATTGCGCACCGCATTCATCCAGGCGCTCGCTCGGCACGCACGGGAAAATCCACGGATTTTCCTCGTTGTCGGCGACTTGGGCTATTCCGTGGTGGAGCCCTTCGCGAAGGAATTTCCCGACCGGTTCCTCAATGCCGGAGTCGCGGAGCAGAACATGACGGGGATCGCGGCCGGCCTGGCCGCAGAGGGCTACCACGTCTTCACCTACTCCATCGCCAATTTTCCGACGCTGCGATGCCTGGAGCAGATTCGGAACGATGTCTGCTACCACAATCTGCCCGTGACGATCGTGGCCGTCGGATCGGGCCTTGCGTACGGCAACCTCGGATTCTCCCACCATGGCATCCAGGACATCGCCACGATGCGCTGCATGCCCAATCTGACGCTAGCCAGCCCGGCCGATCCGGGAGAGACCCGCGCATGCCTCGGTCACCTCCTTCAACACCCGGGGCCGTCGTATCTGCGACTGGGAAAAGCCGGTGAGCCTGCACTTCACTCCCTCCCGCTCGCCGGTCTTGCGCCGATCGAAGTGATCTCGGGCGACCGGCCGCTGGCGATCGTCGCGACGGGTTCCATTCTGGCCGTCGCGTTGGAGGCGGCGGAGGAACTTGCTCGCGAGGCGATAAGACCGTCCGTGTTTTCAGTGCCTTTCCTGACGCCGACGGACCAGGGGGCGTTCTCCCGCATCTGGAACTGCCGGAATGTGATCTCGCTCGAAGAGCACGTCCTGGCTGGAGGCCTCGGGAGCTTGCTGCGGGAACTGGCGCCGGATGGGATCCGGTTCAGATCACTCGCCGTGAATCCCGCCGCTGCCCACGAGGTTGGATCCCAGTCTTATCTCCGGCAGCGCAACGGCCTGACTGCCGCCGCACTGCTCGCGGCCGCCCGCACCCTCGCCTAGCAGCACCGATCGGCCCTGCCAGGAGAGATTCCACGGAACTCGGTCCCTCCTACAACGGCGACCCGGGACGACGTCGTCGCCAGCGAGCTTTCACGCGGCGGCACGGACTGCGGCGTCCCGGGTTCGGCGATGGCCCATCGGGAGCACACGCTGAAATCCTCGGCGAAAATGGGTACGCTTTCGGCTTCCGGCGGGTTCCCTGCAGCGGAGTCGATCGCGATTCCATGGCCCCTCCCGGTCGCTGCTCGAGAGATTCAGACGCCATGCGTACCGCTCCTCGTCGAGGACCTGACCGACTGGAAGTCCGAGGCGACGCATCGGCGATCACGGACCGAGGTATGTCCGCGGATTTGCTCGCATGCGCTGGCCTGCTCTTCTTCATCGCCGTCGTGTGGTGCGTCGCCTACGGCAAGTACGGGCCTGCGGATTGGTCTTTGCCCACGACCTACACCGATCCCATCCATTCCGATTTTCTCGCCGGCTGCGGCTTCGTCAAAGCTCGGAGCGAGGGACATCTGACGCCCTTCGCGTGGAAGACGATTCCACAGCTCGGCGCGCCCGACGTCGGCAATTTCAGCCGCAGCCCGACGACGGATGAGCCGCTGACGTGGCTGTTCGGCGTGCTGGCCCGGCTGTTCGGGCTGTTCGCGGGATTCAACGTTGGCGTGCTGCTGGGCCACCTCGCTGCCGCCGCGACGTTCTATTGGGTGGCGAGACAGTGGCTCCAGGCGACCCCGCTCTGGTCCTTCGTCGGGGGCCTCGCGTTCGGCCTCGCCCCCTACCTGTTCGCCCAGTCACCGCACCATGCGAATTGCCTCTATGCCTGGCACCTGCCGTTGTTCCCGATCGTGTGGACCTGGGTCGCGACGGAGCCGGGACTGCAGTGGCGGTCGAGACGGTTCTGGCAGGCGATCGCCATCGGATTCGTCACCGGGCTGCAGAATCCCTATTACACGTTCGTCTTTTGCCAACTGACCCTCCTCGGCGGTGCCGTGCTCTCCTGGAGGCAGGGGTCCCGGTCGGCACTGAAGTCCGCGGCGGCCGTCGTGGTCGCGGCAGCGGCTGGCTTTCTTCTCTGCAACCTCGACACGCTCTCCTACCGCCTGCTCCACACGGCGGGTGGCGCTCCACTCGTCGCCCAGCGGGAGTACCGGTGGATCGACATCTACGGCTTCAAGGTCGTGGACCTGTTCATCCCGTCGTTCACGCACCATTCGGAGACGCTCGCCAAGTTCGGGCTGGCCCACCGCCAGGCCTCGGTCCTCAACGACGAGGAGGGCTGCGCCTACCTCGGCATGCTCGGGATCGGCTGCCTGCTCTACCTCGTGGGCGTCGCCGCGCGGGCGTTGCTCGACCGGAAACTGCCGGCCGTGCCCCGGGAGGCATGGTGGGTGCTCTGGATCGTCCTCTTCTTCAACACCGGCGGACTCAATGCCACGTCCGCGGCATTCACCGGGTTCACGCTCTTCCGCACGGCCTGTCGCTACAGCGTCGTGATTCTCGTGGTGGCCCTGCTGTATGCGGTCCAACGGCTCTCGGTATGGCAGCGTGATGCCGCCGCACGATATCCGGCCGACATGCTCCGCATCGGAACGCTCACCGCCGCCATCGCCGCGTGCCTGCTCATCGTCTGGGACCAGGTGCCGCGCGGGCCGACGCCGGAACTGAGGGCCCAGATCGCGGGACTCGTCCGGTCCGACGCGGAACTGGTCGGCAAACTCGAGGCCGGCCTGCCCGCCAAGGCCATGATCTTCCAGCTGCCCGTCATGGACGGCACGCCGCTGCCTGGAGTGCCAGCGTCCGACCACTTTCGGCCTTATCTCTCCAGCAAAACCCTGCGCTGGTCCAACGGGGCGGAGGGCAAGACGCTCCAGTGGCAGCAGGCCGTGCAGCAGAAGCTCGTCACGGGCGCCGCGGTCGACCAGCAGGCCCAGCAGGTCAGGTTCAACATCGACAACGTGCGGCAGGCCGTGGACGAGATTCGGTCCAAGGGCTTCGCCGCGATCTACGTCAATCGCAACGGCTTTCCCGATCGGGGCAAGGGCCTGTTCGACGCCCTCCTCGAACTCGGCTACGACGCGCCGCCGATCTACAGCCCTGCGGGCGACCTGGCCTGTATCGCCATTGGGGATGGACGTGTGCGATGAGATCAATCGCAGCCGGCCCTTGATGGTCAGCGAGACGACTCCGTCACGGGTTCGATCTCGATGCCGGCGATGAAGAGGGGACTCGGTGATTCGGCCCGCTGGGAGTCCGTCAGGGTGAGCGGGTTCGATCCAGGCGCAAGCGTCACGGGGCCGATGAACCAGTCCTGTAATTTGCCGGCACTGAATTCTTTTCGCTCTTCCTCTGGTCCGATGACCACCTTCGGGCCCGCTGGCGCCACTCCGCGCAGCTTTACAAAGACCCGCCGCTCTTGGTCGGTGAGGTTGACGACATCGAACGTTCCAACCTTGGCCAACACCCGCCAGTCCATAAACTGTTCGGTTTGCACTCGAAAGATGCCCATCGGCCCCGATTTCTCATACCGCAACGTGTCGTCGTAGAACACCGCGAACCGTTCTCCCGCCTCCCGCTTCCTGGCGACGACATCCGATCGCAGGTCATAGAAGATCTCGGTCGTCAACTGGTGGCCGGATGACGACGAATAGGGCTCCACCGCATCGTATCCGTTGCGACGGAGCCACGTCGCAGCGTCGCTCACGATCGCCGCCCGTCGGGCGAAATGCCGCTCCGGCCAGGTCCAGAGACCATCTCGGTTCTCATGATTGCGAGTCAGACGAATGAACGCCTGCGCACCTCCCCGCTCGATGAATTCCTCCGTGACGTCGCGCCATCGGAGCTGGCGGTATGTTTCATACGGCTCGTCGGGCACAGTGAACGTGACGAACACCTTGCTCGGGGCGTAGCGGGCCATCTCGTTCCAAGGCTCAAGCCAGCGATCGACGATAGCGACCGAGCCGGGGTCGAGGTTGTCGTCAAGCCATTCGCGGATCTTCTTGTACGGGACTGGCTTGCCTTCCAGCCGCGTAATCATCCATGCCGGCTGCGCGAAGAGTGCCACCACAACTCCCGGGATCGCCAGTCTTGCGACCATGGGCCACGTGCCGGACAGGCTCGCCGCAACGACGTCGAGGGTGTAGGCGACCCAGGTGAGAAATGCCGGCAAGAGCACGCTGAAGTAGGTGATCTTCGCCACGCCGCCACCCACCGCCCCGACGTACGCATACAACGCGGCAAAGCCGGCGCATACAAGCAGCGTCAGGCTGTCGTACACATAATCACGATGAGGGAGCGAGCGTTTTTGCAGGACGGCAAGCACATACGCACCGGCAGCCACGGCCAGCAGGGATGCCGCCGCGCCGATGGCGTTGGCTCCCACGGTGAACGACGGGATAACCCACGGAGCGACCCAGCCGAAATCCCCACCAATGTGCCCCGGCCCGTCACTCACCCGTTTCAGTTCCGCTACGGCCCGCCACACCCAGCGATCCATGAACGCGGCGACAACGACCGCCGACACGATCATGCCGATGATGTGCCGGCGACGCGAGTGTGAGGAAAGGCAGCTAATGCCGAGGCACAGCATCAGCAGCCAGCAGGTCGCCGCGACGACCCACGTGGACATGTGCGTCATGCACGTCAGCACAGTCCACGCCGTCCATATCGCATAAGCCTTTGCAGACGGCGATTCTCCGGCGCGCAACCTCGCCAGCAGGTCCGTCGTGCAGAGCGTCATGCCGGCGGCCGCCGCCATAACCACGACGTAGTAGTAGGCCTCGCGAGACTGACAGACGTGGAAAGGCAGGCACCCCATCCAGACGCCCACGAGCACGCCGGCCGCGATGCCACGGCGGCGGGTGAGCCAGATCGCGACGCCGGCCACCGTCAACGTGCCGATCAGCGCGAATGGCTCGCGAACGGTTTGCTCGGTCGGCACGCCCGGCCGAAACCAGTGCCAGATGATCGCGATCGAATCCGCGAAGGGAATCTGGTTCAGCCAGGGGGGATCACGCCACAGCGCGATCAGCGACTGGCCGCGGGCGGCATACTCGAGGAAGTTGATCTCATCGGCGCGCACCGCCGCCCGGCCGAGATCGACGAACCGGATCGCCGCGGCGGCGATCAGCACCACCGCCAGAAGCAGCCACGGCGTCGCGAGCCTCGCCGGCTGTGGGGCACTCATGGCAGCCGCTCCCCGGCGACGACGTACTGGCCGCCGAGCGGGATCCACTGCACCCAGCGCTCGGCCGTCCAGAGCCGCCGCCACCGCGGGGGCCAGTACATCAGCCCGTGGGCGAGAGTCACCCTGAAGCCGTGGCCCGCAAGCGCCCGCTTCGTCTCCCGCTGGCTGATCAGGATCGCGTTCTCGTCGATCGCCGTGTGTCGCACGATCCACTGCGTCAGCGGGTTGTACGGATTGTGCTCGTAGACGTAGCACCGGCCTCCCGGCCGCAGCACCCGGGCGATTTCGGACCACTCCCGACCGCGGTCCGCGAGCGGAATGTGGTGGATCACCCCGAGGCAGGTGACGACGTCGAACGACCCCGTCTCGAAGGGCAGCTCACCGGGCCGCGACACCGTCCACGCGGGCTCCGGCACCCGTAGCACGGGACGCGCCGCCGCGAACGCGTGCCACTTGTCGCGGGCCTCCTGCAGCATCCCGGGCGACACGTCACTGCCCCAGAGGCTGCCGGTGAAGCCGGTCGCGGCCAGGATCCGCAGCAGCACGCCGTCGCCACAGCCGAAATCGAGCAGGCGGAGCGGAGCGCCGCCGACGGCCAAGGGACGCCGCCGCAGATCCTCCTGCAGGTGCCACGCCTTCAGTTCGATGAAGACTTCCGCGTCGGCGCCGGCCAGCTGCTTCCAGCGATTCTCCATGCCGGCGGCGTAGCCCGCCGCATGCTCGTCGAATTCGGGTCTCGACCCGTGGAGCCCCGGCGCGCGGCTGGATGACGCATGCTGCATGGTGTCGGCCTACCGCCCGTCGGCGGCGGGAGTCGGGCTCGGCCTCTCACGGCCGCTCTTCAAGAAGTAGAGCGGCCGCCGCTTCGACTCCTCGAAGATCCGGCTGATGTACTGCCCGATCAGGCCGAGGCATACGAGCTGCAGGCCGCCGAGCAGGAGGATGAGCGCGGCAAGCGTGGCCCAGCCCTGCACGAGGCTCTCGGGGCGGAAAAACTTCCGCCACACGATGGAGAGCACCTGCAGGACGCCGCAGACCGCGACCAGCACGCCCACGCCGGTCATCCAGCGAAGCGGCGAGGCGGAAAACGACGTGATCGCGTCGAACGCCAGCCGCAGGGACTTCCATACCGGATACTTCGTGCTGCCCGCGTGGCGGGCGGCGCGGTGGTAGTGGACGGCACACTGCCGGTAGCCGACCCAGCAGGTCAATCCCCGCATGAACCGGTGGAGCTCCCGCACCTCGCGCAACGCGTCGACAACCTTGCGGTCCACGAGCCGGAAGTCCCCGGTGTTCGCCGGGATCGGCACCTTCACGAGCTTCTGAAAAACCTTGTAGAACGCGGCGGCAAGGAACGTCTTGAGCCAGGTCTCCCCGTCGCGACTGTCGCGAACCGCGTAGACGACGTCGCAGCCCTCACGCCACCGGGTCACGAGATCCGGGATCACCTCGGGCGGATCCTGCAGGTCGCAGTCGATGATCACGGTCGCGTCCGCATCCGCATGATCCAGGCCTGCGGTGATGGCGATTTGATGGCCGTAGTTCCGCGACAGCTCGAGGACTCGTACGCGCGGGTCGGCCCGCGCCTGGTGCTCGAGCCACGCGACCGAGCCGTCCGTGCTCCCGTCGTCGACGAAGAGGAACACGCCCTGCTCGGGGAGGCGTGCGAACACCGCATCCATCCGACGATACATCTCGGGGATGTTCGCCTCCTCGTCGAGGAACGGGATGACGACGGCGATGGTCTTCATGCTTGCGGTGCAGGCCCATGATCCGGCAGTCCCGCGGCGAATGTTCGCCCCAGGACCTGTCCACCGAGGATCGTACCCTCGTCATCGGTCGATATGAAGCCTCGCCGGCCGCCGCCGCCAAAACCGATTGCAGCCCCGAGCCCTCCCGATGACAATCGCGGCTTCCGCGACGAAGAACGTGCCCTGACGATGTTCAAGGCGACGGCTGACCCCGTGCGGTCGGAAAACCTCCGGCAAAGGCTGCGATGAGCCCCGCATCTTGCCGCGACGCCGCGATCCTCGTCGCGCTGACGTTCGCGGTCTTCGCTCCCACGCTCTCCGCGGAGTTCGTCTACGACGCCCGGCTCCAGATCCTCACCGATCCGTTCCTCCACGACCCGCGGAACTGGTTCGACGTGCTCTCGTTTCGGGTTCTCGCCCGTGACGTGCTCGATTTCAACCGCCCAGTCCAGCTGGCGTCGCTCATGCTCGACGCCGCGATCTGGGGCCGCGAGCCCTTCGGCTACCACCTCACGAGCATCCTCCTGCACTGCGGCAACGTCGTGCTCCTCTGGCTGGTGATCCGCGACGTGTTCCGCCGCGGCCCCGGGGGACCGGCGAACGACCCGGACTGCGGGCGCTGGCCAGCCTTGCTCGGCGCGGCACTCTTCGCCGTGCATCCGCTCGTCACCGAGGCCGTCTGCGAGCCGACCTTCCGCGAGGACCTGCTCGTGGCGACGTTCTCCCTCGGGGCGATCGTGCAGGCCGCCCGCATGGGCGGAGCGGGCGATCTCCTTCCCGCTGCCGGGAGTGCGGTCTGCTGCCTGCTGGCCGTCGCCAGCAAGGAGTCGGGCATCGCGGCCCCCGTGATCCTCGCCGCGTACTGGTGGCTCTTCCGGCGCGACGAGTCTCGGCGAGCTTGGTTGACTGCCATCGGCGGCGGCGCGGCCCTCGTCGCCGTCTTCGTGGCCGCGCGTTTTCTGCTCGAGCCGTCGCCGTCGGCGATCTTCGAGTCGAAGCCCGTGTATCCCGGGGGCTCGTTCGCCAAGGCCATGGAGATTGAGCCGCGAATCCTCGCCCTCTACGCCCAGTTGATCGTGCTGCCGATGAACCTCTGCGCCGATTACGGGATGCCGAACGTGGCGCACCTGCCGCTCTCCCTGGCCCTGGTGATCCTGGCCGCCGTGGCGACGCTCCTGGTGATCGGCGGCCGCGCCGACCGGCGGATCGCCTTCGGCGCCGCCCTGCTCGTGCTGCCGCTGGTGCCCGTGGCGAACCTCGTGCCGATCTACCGCGCGGCGGCGGACCGCTACCTCTACCTACCCCTGGCCGGCGTGGCGGTGATCGTCGCCGCGTTGCTCGACTCCCGCTGGCTTCAGGGCTCACCGGCCCCTGACTCCGGCTCGTCGCTGAAGCGGAAGCAGGTCGCGCTCGTCGGCACGCTCACGGCGCTGGTCGCGCTCGGGCTGGCCTGCATGGAGCGGCAGCGGATCTGGGCGACGCAGCTGGCGCTCTGGCAGGATACCGCCGCACGGAACCCCGGCTCCTACACGGCGGCCCAGGGGCTCGCCGGGGCCCTGCGCGAGGCCGACCGCCTCGCGGAGGCCGAAGCCGCGGCCCGCGGCGCCCTCCAGCTTTCCAGCGGCCAGCGCGGAGAGGCGTGGGCGAGCCTGGCCCTCGTCCTCGACGCCCAGGGCCGCACGACCGAGGCCGACGAGGCGGTCGCCAAGGCCGTCGAGGTGGACCCGCGTCTGGAAGACCCGGAGGCCCGCGTGCGGATTCTCGCCATGGAGGCCGCCGAGGCCAGGGAGCTCCGCCGCCTGCTCGACCGGCGCAGCCGCCGGTAAACCGCGGCCCGTTGTCTCGCCCCGGCCCGCGCCGTAGTCTCATTCCCAGGCGGGAAACGGCGGTCAGGCCGTCGCCGAACCAGAGCATCGACGCGGTTTTCCGAGATGGCGACCTACCGCAGGAATTCCAAGCTCCGACGCGGCCCCGAGCCGACGAGCCGGCCGCAGCCGCAACCGGAGCCCCGCGTCGAGCACGCGGCGACCGCACTGCCGCGGTCCCACGAGTGGCGGGATTTCCTGCTCCAGGCGGCGATCATCGCGCTGGCCGTCCTCTGGATCTACTCGCCGCTCTACCACCCCTTCTTCGCGGCCGACTGGCTGTGGGACGACGACCAGCTGCTCACGGCCAACCCCACCGTGCAGTCGACGACGCTCTCCGGCCTGTTCAAGCTCTGGTTCTATCCCGACGGCGCCGACTACTTCCCGCTCAGCTACACGGCCCTCTGGCTGCAGTGGCCGCTGTTCGGCATGTGGCCCTACGGCTACCACGTCACGACGATCCTGTTCCATCTGGCAGGATCCCTCCTGCTGTGGCGGCTGTTCGCCGTGATGAAGATGCCCGGAGCCTGGCTCGGCGCGATGATCTTTGCGGTGCATCCGGTGTGCGTGGAGTCGGTCGCGTGGGTGTCGGAACTGAAGAACACGCTCTCGCTCCCCCTCTTCCTGCTCTCGGCGATTTACTTCATCAGGTATGACGACACGATCGACCACGGCGACGCCGCCGCGGAATATTCGCCGGCCGCCAACCGCGACTATCTCTACTCGATCGGCTTCTTCCTGGCCGCGATGCTCGCCAAGACGTCGGTCGTGATGATGCCGGTGGCGCTGCTGCTTTACGTTTGGTGGAAGCGCGGTTCCGTCACCGTCCGCGACGTGGTGCGGGCCGCCCCCTACTTCCTCATCTCCCTGGTCCTCGGCCTGATCACCGTCTACTACCAGCACGGCCGGGCGATCGGCCAGGAGACGATCATCGTGGGCGGGGCCGACTCGCGGCTGGCCAGCGCCGGGATGTCGATCCTCTGGTACCTGAAGCTCATCTTCTGGCCCGTCCACCTGCTGCCGATCTACACGAAGTGGGACGTCGATCCGCCCAGGCTGTGGCAGTTCCTCCCCTGGCCGATCCTGGCCGGCATGGCCTGGTGGTTCTGGCGGAACCGCGCGGCCGCCTTCCCCCGCGACTGGGGCCGGCACGCCCTCTTCGGGTTCGGGTTCTTCCTGCTCATGGTCTCCCCGGTGCTGGGCTTCGTGACGATCTCCTACATGCGGATCACCTGGGCGGCCGACCATTTCATCTACCTCCCCATGATCGGCGTGATCGGGCTGGTCGCGGCCGGCCTTGCCACCTGGTACGAGCAGCAGACGGAGCAGGAGCGTCCGCTGCTGACGGCGGGGCTGGGCGTCATGCTCGCGGCGCTCACCGTCCTAGCCTTCCGTTACGCGGGCTGCTGGGTGAACGAGGACGCGCTCTGGACCCACACGCTGACCTACAACGAGAACGCCTGGCAGGCCCACAACCGGCTGGGGGCCAAGAAGTTCGCCCGCGGCCACGTCGACGACGTCGTGCCCTCGCAGGGCATTCCCAGTCTCGGCGCGTTCCATCACTTCACCCGCTCGACGGCCCTGCGGCCCGACCTCGGCGAGACGCACAACAACCTCGGCACGGCCCTCTCGGCACGGGCCAACGTCGCCGGCCAGCGGGGCGACTCGGCGACCGCCATGAAGCTCATGGACGAGGCCATCAAGGAGTTCGCCGAGGCCTGCCGGGTGACGCCGCACGTCCCGGCGATCCATGTGAACCTCGCCAACGCGCTGGCCGCCGCGGGCCGGTTCGGCGAGGCCGCCGAGAAGTACCGCTGGCTGCTGGAACGGGAGCCCAACAACCCGGCCCTGCTCAACAACTACGGCGTCGCCCTCTACAAGACCGGCCAGAAGGACGAGGCCGTGAAGCAGCTGCGTCGGGCCCTCGAGCTCGCGCCGAATCTCAAAGATGCCCAGGACAGCCTGGCCGTCGCCCTGGGCGAGAAGCCCGATCCGAGCGCCGGGCAGAAGCCACGCTCGCCGCCTGAGCCCGAGCAGAAGCTCACGCTGCCGACGTCGCCGACCCTCGGGCCGTCGCCCGACGCGCTGCGGCCGAAGCCGCTGTTTCCGTGACCGGCGGAGCGGCCGGAGCCGGTTCGTAGCCCGGTTGCCGGTTCGTAGCCCGGTTGCCGGTTCAGTAGCCCGGTTGCCGGTTCAGTAGCCCGGTTGCCGGTTCAGTAGCCCGGTTGCCGTGCAACCGGGATTCCGGTCGCACGGCGACCGGTCTACCAAACCCGGTCGCACGGCGACCGGTCTACCGCGGAGCGCGGCACGTCGCGACGCCGAACCAGCAGCCCGGTTGCCGAGTTCGGTAGCCCGGTTGCCGGTTCAGTAGCCCGGTTGCCGGTTCAGTAGCCCGGTTGCCGGTTCAGTAGCCCGGTTGCCGTGCAACCGGGACTCCGGTCGCACGGCGACCGGTCTACCAAACCCGGTCGCGCGGCGACCGGTCTACCGAATCCGGTCTCCCCGCTACCGGCCCAGCCACGTGCGGCGGGCGAGGCCGAGCAGCTCGCCGATGCTCCTGCGGCTCTCGGCGAAGTCGGCCTTGCTCGAGCCGAGTTCACGATCGGTGAACGTGATCGGCACCTCGACGATCCGGCCGCCGGCCCGGTGCAACCGCCACAGGAAATCCTCCTGGAATGCGTAGCCCTGCGAAAAGGGCCCGTCGAGGCCGTCGAGCACCGCCAGCCGCACCGCCCGAAATCCCCCCGACGCGTCGCGGACCGGCACCCAGAGCACCCAGCGGGTGAAGAACGAAACCAGCCAGCTGGCGACGTGCCGCGACCACGGCCAGCCGATCGTCCGCCCGCCCGCCACCCGCCGCGAACCGATCGCGATCTCGGCCGGCCGGCCACCGACGGGCTCCAGCGCCGCCAGCAGCCGGGGAATGTCGGCGGGATCGTGGCTGAAGTCGGCGTCCATGTTCACCGCGACCTCGAAGCCGTGCGCCTTGGCCGTCCGAAACCCCTCCAGGATGGCGCTCCCCAGGCCCCGACGCCCGCGGCGCACCAGCACGTGGAGCCGCGGCTCCCGCTCGGCCCGCTCCAGGACCATCCGCCCCGTGCCGTCTGGGGAATCGTCGTCGACCACGAGCATCTGCAGCTTCGGATCGAGCGCCAGCACGCGGTCGACGAGCGCCGTGATGTTCTCCCGCTCGTTGTAGGTGGCCGCCTGCACGAGCACCCGCCCCGGCGGCCACGGCTCCCGCGAGCGGATGTCGGCGTCCGGCGTCAAGCATCGTTCTCCTGGGCCGCGCGGGGGCGAGACGCCGTCCCGGTCGCGAGCCGACAACCATAGCGGAAGCGGGGTCCGCGGCCCAACCCGTCAACCTGCGGCGTGATGGGCCAGCCACCGCTCCGCATCGAGCGCCGCCATGCAGCCGGTACCCGCGGCCGAGATCGCCTGGCGGTAGTAGTCGTCGGCCACGTCGCCGGCGGCGAACACCCCCTCCACGCTCGTCTCGGTGCGGAAGTGCTTCTTCCAGACGATGTACTTCTTCGGCGTCAGCTCGAGCTGCCCGTCGAGGAAGCCCGTGTTGGGCGTGTGGCCGATCGCGAGGAAGACGCCGAACACGTCGAGCGTGGTCTCCTTCGCGGGCCCCGTCGTGCTCGAGAGCCTCACGCCCGTGACGCCCGTCGCGTCGTCGCCGAGCACCTCGGCGAGGGCCGTGTCGTAGTGGATCTTGATCTTCGGGTCGTCGATCGCCCGCTGGGCCATGATCTTGCTGGCACGGAGCTGGTCACGACGATGCACGAGGTGGACGGTGCTCGCGAACTTCGTGAGGTAGGTCGCCTCCTCGACCGCAGAATCGCCGCCGCCGACGACCACGAGCGGCTTGTTGCGGAACCGCGGCAGGGCCCCGTCGCAGACGGCGCAGGCGCTCACGCCCCGGTTCTTGAACCTCTCCTCGCTCTCCAGACCCAGCCAGTTGGCGCTCGCCCCCGTCGCCACGATCACGCACGCCGCCTCGACCTCGCCCCCCTCGGCCGGATAGAGCCGGAACGGCCGACGGGAGAGGTCGACGCGGGCGACGTCGTCGGTGACGATCCGGGTGCCGAAGTTCACGGCCTGCTGCCGCATGAGCTCCATGAGCTCGGGGCCCGTCACGCCATGCCCCTCGTGCGGGGCCATCATCTGCCGCCGCTCCTTGGGGAGGGCCGAGTCGAGGAACGCCGCGAGGTTGCCGGCGGGGAAGCCCGCGTAGTTCTCGACCTCGCTCGTCAGGGCGAGCTGGCCCAGCGGCAGTGTGCCTGCCATCCTGTTCTTCTCGCTGATCGCCCCTTCGAAGACGAGCGGCCGAAGCTGGGCTCGCGCGGCGTAGGTGGCGGCCGACCAGCCGGCGGGGCCGCTGCCGATGATGACGAGGGTTTCCTGGGTGGTGGCCATGGGGGGGCTCCTGATGACGGCGTCCGTGGGATCGGGCATGATGGTGAAAATCGGGGTCGGCCGGAAGCCCCGGCCTGTGAAATCCGCGTGTCCCGGGAGCTCCGCCCCGTGAGCCTGCTGGCCATCCTCCTCCCGAGCGCGATCGTGCTCGCGACGGCCTACCTCGTCTACGGCCGGCTGCTGGGCCGGCTCTTCCGGCTCGACCCGGCGGTCCCCACGCCGGCCGTGAAACTCCGCGACGACCTCGACTACGAGCCGATCCCGCCGCAGATGCTGCTGGGACAGCACTTCTCGGCGATCGCCGCGGCCGGGCCGATCGTGGGACCGATCCTCGCCGGCGTGGCTTTCGGCTGGGCGCCGGCGCTGGCCTGGATCCTCCTGGGCAGCATCTTCATCGGCGGCGTGCACGACTTCGCGGCGCTCGTGGCCTCGATCCGGCACCGGGCCCGGTCGATCGCGGAGGTCGTCCGCGACCACATGACCCACCGCAGCTACCTGCTCTTCCTGGTGTTCGTATGGATCGCGCTGGTCTACATCGTGGTGGCGTTCACCGACATCACCGCCTCGAGCTTCGTCGGCCGGCAGACGCTCGAGAACGGTGAGACGGTGGCGGGAGGCGGCATCGCGACCTCCAGCCTGCTCTACCTCGCGCTGCCGATCGTGATGGGCCTCTCCATGCGGTTCGGCCGGATGCCGCTCTGGCTGGCGACCGTCGTCTTCCTGCCGCTGGTGGGGCTGGCGATCTGGGGCGGCCAGCGGATGCCCCTGGACCTGGCGGCCGTGCTGGGCACGACGGACGCGGCGGCGCAGAAGGCCTGGAGCGTGGGCCTGCTGGGCTACTGCCTCGTGGCGGCGATGGCCCCCATGTGGCTCCTCCTGCAGCCGCGGGGGCACCTCGGGGGCTGCTTCCTCTACGCGGCCCTGGCCGGGGCTGCGATCGGCCTCGTCGCGGGCGACTCCACCATCCGCTATCCGGCGTTCACGTCGTGGCAGACGCCCCGGCTCGGCGGCCTGGCCCCCATGCTGTTCATCACGATCGCCTGCGGCGCCTGCTCCGGATTCCATGCGCTCATCGCCTCGGGCACGACGAGCAAGCAGCTGCGCCGCGAGACCGACGCTCGCGTGGTCGGCTACGGCTGCATGCTGCTGGAGGCGATGGTGGCCGTGGTGAGCCTGGCCTGCGTGATGGTTCTGCCCGGCGACGACCCGCGGGCCGGCCAGCCGCCGAACTTCGTCTACGCCCTGGGCATGGGGCGGTTCCTGGAGATCCTGGGCATCCCGGCGGCCATCGGCGTCTCCTTCGCGCTCACCGCGTTCACGACCTTCGTCTACGACACGCTCGACGTCTGCACGCGACTGGGCCGGTACATCTTCCAGGAACTGACGGGCCTCACCGGCCGCGCCGGAGGCTGGCTGGGGACCGCGGTCACGGCCGGCGTGCCGCTCTGCTTCCTGCTGCGGACCCACGTCGACGCCGCGGGCAGGCCGGTGAGCACCTGGCTCGCGTTCTGGCCGCTGTTCGGTGCGAGCAACCAGTTGCTGGCGGCCCTCACGCTCCTGGGGGTGACGGTGTGGCTCTGGCGGACGCGGCGGGCCGCGTGGGTCTGGTTCGTGACCGGGCTGCCCACGGCCTTCATGTACGTCATGAGCACCTGGGCGCTGGCGACGATGACGCTGCCGAGGTTCCGCGTCGACGGGCGTCTGACGCTGCCGACCGATCCCGTCCCCTGGGCCGGCCTGGTGCTCCTCGCGATGGCCGCCGTGATGCTCCTGGAGGCGATCCTCGTCGTCGCGGCGCCGCCGTCCCGCGGCCTCGACCCGCGGCTGGACGGCATGCCCGGATGACCGCCGCGCGCCGCCCTCTGGGCAAGGCCAACCTGCCCACGAAGCCATGCGCCGCCTGCGGCCGCCCCTTCGCGTGGCGGCGGAAGTGGGCGGCCTGCTGGGACCAGGTTCGGTACTGCAGCGCGAGGTGCCGGGGCCGCAACCGCGGCAGTCCCGCCGACCGGCCCGAATCCGGATCGCCACGCAACCCGTAGCCCGCTCACCGAATCCGTAGCCCGCTCACCGAATCCGTAGCCCGCTCGCCAAATCCGTAGCCGGTCGCCGTTTCGGTAGCCCGGTCGCCGTGCGACCGGGTTCGGTAGACCGGTCGCCGTGCGACCGGATGCCCCCTGCGGCAGGGCGGACGCGGATTCCCGGTTGCACGGCAACCGGGCTACTGAATCGGCAACCAGGCCTGAACCAGACAGCGGTCTCTGAAACTTGCCCCGGCGGGTCGCCCTGTGGGTAGCCCGGTCGCCGTGCGACCGGGTTCGGTAGACCGGTCGCCGTGCGACCGGATGCCCCCTGCGGCAGGGCGGACGCGGATTCCCGGTTGCACGGCAACCGGGCTACTGAATCGGCAACCAA
>JBIIUP010000210.1:0-5148 GCA_044339885.1 Pirellulales bacterium
GGTGGCATGGTCGCCGGCGCTGCAACGGGAGATCGCTGACCTCGTGGGGCCCGGCGCCATCCGGGCGGCGGTCTCGCTCGGCGGCCGCCGAGCCGGGGCCGACGCGGGCCGTCGCGGGCCGCACGGGCGGGCCCCGGCGGGCGTGGGCTGACGGGGCAGCCCGGGCAGGCGGGGCGTTGTCCGGGGAAAGCTCGCATTGCCACGCCCCCGGGCCGCAACTACGCTCCGCTGGAGACCGCATCGAAACGGTCCGCCGCCGTTTTCCTCGCCACCGGGTGACTCCATGCTCATGCCGTGTCGCCGTTCGACGATCCGTTGGCCCCGCTGGATCGTGCATCTGGCGTGTGCCTGCCTGCTGCTGGCTGTGGCCATTCCCGCCCGTGGTCAGGTCGGTGGCGGCATGGGTGGTGGCGGCATGGGTGGTGGCGGCATGGGTGGTGGCGGCATGGGCGGCATGGGCGGTGGCGGCATGGGTGGCATGGGTGGTGGCGGCATGGGTGGCATGGGTGGTGGTGGCATGGGCGGCGTTTCAGCCGCCGGCATCGTCGTCGATGCGCAGGGCGTGCTGCGGACCAACGTCGTGGCCGATGCCGGGCTCTCCGCGGAGCGCCGCAAGGCCGCGGTCGCCGCCCTCTCCGACGACCTCCGGAAGGTCTCGCCGCTGCGGAAGGTCGCCCTGTCCCGATTGGAGGCCGAGGTGGCGCGACATGCGGCCGCCGGCCGCGGCATCCCCGACGAGATGCTCAAACTCGCCGGCCTGACTCGGGTGCAGTACGTGTTCGTCTACCCGGCCGCAGGAGACGCGCCGGGCGAGGTGGTGCTCGCCGGGCCCGCCGAGCCCTGGATCGACGACACGACCGGCCGCTGCCGGGGCACCGACACCGCCAGCCCGACCCTGCTCCTGGAGGATCTCGCGGCCGCTGTCCGCTGCTTCGCACCCGGCCACCCGCAGGACCGGCTCATCGGCTGCTCCATCGATCCGACCCGCGAGGGCCTCGAGGCGATGCAGGCCTTCCTCAAGAAGACCGGCCGCGTGAACCCGGAGGTCGGAGCCGACCAGATCGTCGCCGGACTGAAGCAGGCGCTCGGACCGCAGACGGTGAGCGTGCAGGGCGTCTCGCCGGCCACCCACTTCGCCCAGGTGCTCGTCGAGGCCGACTATCGGATGAAGCTCATCGGGGTGGGCCTCGAGCCGCCGCCGGTGAAGATGACCACGTGGATCGACCTGGCGGGCGCCGCCGCGGTGGCGGCCAACGCGCTGCAGCGGTGGTACTTCGTCCCCGACTACCGCTGCGTCCGGATCGCCGAGGACGACCTGGCGATCGAGCTGGTGGGCCGCGGCGTGAAGCTCTGCGGCGCCGACGAGGTCGTGCTGCCCGACGGCCGCCGCATGGGGGCCGACCGGCCCGACAAGGCGAGCAAGACCTTCACCGAGACCTTCACCCGCAAGTACGCCGAGATCTCGGGGCGGAGCCCCGTCTACGCCCAGCTGCGAAACCTCGTCGATCTCGCCGTGACGGCCGCCTACCTCCAGGAGCACGACGCCTACGGCCGAACGGGCTGGGGCGCCGCCCAGCTGCGGGACGAGTCAGCCTGGTCCATCGAGCGGTTCACGCCGCCGGCTCACGCGGAGACGGCGGTCACGGCCGTGTGGCGGGGCAACCGGCTGCTCACCCCGATCGGCGGCGGCGTGACGATGCATCCCCGCATGGCGCTCGACGCACCGAACCTCCTCGTCGACGAGAAGGGGACGGTGGCCGCCGCCCGCACCACCGCCGCGAAGCTGCCCGAGGGCCGCTGGTGGTGGGACTGACGCATCGGCGAACTCGAAGGAAGTCCCGGGGGTAGATGCCGGGGTTGCCCGTGCCGTCTCGCCCGGACGTTCGCTGCGGCCTTGCGGGCAATCCTTTCCGGCAAGGCAGATGCAGGCGGGTGCGATCCATGTCGGGCGTGGCGCGGGGTTGCCCGTGCCGTCTCGCCCGGACGCTCGCTGCGGGCATCCTGCCCTTCGCTCACTCGATGCTGGCTGCGCTTCGCCGTCCCGGCTGCGCTGGCCAGCAACGCCGGCTCGCCGGCACGGGCAACCCCTCGTGCAGTTGATGGTCGGGCTCTCGCACGCGCGAGGATCACGCGGGAGCCGTCTCAGGCCTTGACCCGCTCCAGGTAGTCGCCGGTGCGGGTGTCGATCTTGATCGTGTCACCCTGCTCGATGAACGCCGGCACGATGACCTCGGCTCCCGTCTCCAGCTTGACCGGCTTCGTCAGGTTGGTGGCCGTGTTGCCGCGGATCGCCGGCTCGGCGTACTCGACCTTGAGCACCATGTGGTTCGGGGGCTCCATCGAGATCGGGTTGCCGTTGTAGAGCAGCATCGAGCAGACCGTCCCCTCCTTGATCCACTTCCAGGAGTCGTCGACCTGCTCCTTGGACAGCTCGTACTGCTCGTAGCTCGAGTTGTCCATGAACACGAACTGCTCCCCCTGCTTGTAGAGGAACTGGGCCTCGATCGTGCTGATGTCGGCGGCGTCGAGCGAATCACCGCTCTTGTACGTCCGGTCGAGGACCGTGTTCCGCAGCAGGTTCCGCAGCTTGCACTTGTAAAGCGCCTGCCCCTTGCCCGGCTTCACGAAGTTGCACTCGATCATGATGTAGGGATCGCCGTCGATCTGGACCTTGAGACCCTTCTTGAATTCGCTCGTGTTGTAGGACGGCACGGGTTTCTCTCCGGTGATGGGCGGCAGGCGGGGCGGGAAGCGGCGGCGGGGAGGGGGCGGGCGCCGCCCGGGTTTCCCTTTCGCGTCCGGCCGCCGTATCCTGCGGAGAATCAGCGACGGACGGAGCCCGACAAGAGTGGCCGCGCCCTCGCGGCCTGTCAACAGCCGAGCGCATGCCATGCCCGAAGCCGCATCGCCGGCCGCCTGCGCGAGCGGCCCGCCCCCGCCGGGCTGGCGGCGGGAACTCGCCGCCGCGATCCGCGACGTCGACGAACTGTGTGCCGCCCTCGAACTCGACCCGCCCGCCGCCGCGGAGATCCGCCGCGCGATGGACGGGTTCCCGCTGCTGGTGCCGCGGCCCTTTCTCGCCCGGATGAACCGCGGCGACCCGCGGGATCCGCTCCTGCTCCAGGTGCTGCCCCGGGCCGCGGAAGCGGACGACGTGGCGGGCTTCACGGCCGACCCGCTCGAGGAGTCCGCCCGGCTGCCGGCCCCGGGACTGGTGCGGAAGTACGCGGGGCGGGCGCTCGTGCTCGTCACCGGCGGCTGCGCCGTCAACTGCCGCTACTGCTTCCGACGCGAGTTCCCCTACACGGAGAGCGGGGCGACCCGGGCCGGCGTGGATGCGGCGCTCGACCACGTCGCCGCGGACCCGTCGGTCGCCGAGGTCATCCTCTCGGGAGGCGACCCGCTGCTGGTCGACGACGAGAGGCTCGGGGAGATCGTCGCCCGAATCGACGCGATCCCGCACGTGCGACGGCTGCGGATCCACACGCGGCTGCCGATCGTGCTGCCCGCGCGGGTCTCGGCCGGCCTGGTCCGGGTCCTGGCCGCCAGCCGGACGGCCCGGGTGATCGTGGTCCATGCGAACCACGCGGCGGAGCTCGACGACTCCGTGGCCGCGGCAATCCGGCGGCTGGCGGCCACGCCCGCGACGATCCTCAACCAGTCCGTCCTGCTCGCGGGCGTGAACGACTCCGCGGCCGCGCTGGCGGCCCTCTCGGAGCGGCTCGTCGAGGTCGGGATCGTGCCCTACTACCTGCACCTGCTCGACCGCGTCCGCGGGGCCGCCCACTTCGAGGTCGAGGAGCCGCGTGCCCGGCAGCTCCACCGGGCCCTCCGCGACACGCTGCCCGGGTACGCCGTGCCCCGGCTGGTCCGCGAGGTGCCGGGCGAGCCGGGCAAGGTCGTGGTGGCATGACACGGCTCCCACCCGAGCCTCATGCGCAGGAGAGCCCACAGCATTGCCTGAGCGACGGGTTGCCCGTGCCGTCTCGCCCGGACGTTCACTCCGGCCCTCCGGGCCTGCGTTCACTCGGTGCTGACCTCGCTTTACCAGCCTGGTTTCGCTCGGCCAGCAACGCCGGCTCGACGGCACGGGCAACCCCTCGTGGGATCGGTGATGTGATGTCTGGTGTCGGTGAGGCTCGAGGGGAAACCAGGAGTCCCGCCCCGGGGCCGCGGTCGGTTCAGCGCGGGCTGCTACACTTCACGGACTTCAAAAGACGGAGAACAGACGCATGAGAATCCTGATCGGGGTGGACGGTTCGCCGATGTCGCTCGACGCGGTGCGGCTCGTGGGGCGGCTCGTGAATCCCACGGTCGACGCCGTGGCCGTCTACTTCTCGCCGCTGGAGCTGGAACGGCAGCTGCCGGGGCGCGCTCCCACCATCATCGAGGCCGCCGCCAAGGCGGTGTTCGACGAGGCCTGCGGCCTCCTCCCCGGCGGGTGCGCGGCGCCCCCGGAGCGGGTCTCGAGCGAAAAGCCGGCCGCAGTCGGCCTCTTGGACGCGGCCACGGCCTGGAAGGCCGATCTCGTCGTCGTCGGCGCCCGCGGCCACGGATCGATCGAAAGCTTTCTGCTGGGCAGTGTGTCGCGGGCCGTCGTCCACGGGGCCAGCCTCCCGGTCCTCGTCGCGCGGCGGTCGTTGCCCGCGGGCCGCGGGCCGCGGGTGCTCGTCTGCCATCATCCGGCCAGTGCCGGGGCGGTGGCCGGCGTGCTCGGCAGGCTGCACTGGCCCGCCGACACCGAGGGCCGGGTCATCGGGGTCACCGAGGCGCTCCTCGCCGGGCCGCTGCCGGCGTGGCTGGAACAGCGGGTCCGCGATCCTGACACCGCGGCGATCGCCAAGGCCTGGGAGCAGGAACACGACGCGGAGGTGTCCACGCTGGCCGGCACGCTGAAGACCTTTCAGGCCACGCTCCCACCGGCCTTCCACGGCCGCGAGCCGATCGTGGCCCAGGGCAATCCCGGGGAGAAGATCCTCGAGCGGTCGAAGGCCGACGGAACCGACCTCGTGGTCCTCGGCCGCACGCCCACCGACGCCTTCTCCCGCTGGCTCCTGGGCAGCACGTCCGAGGCCGTCCTCGCCCACGCGGCGGCCAGCGTGCTCATCGTGCCGGTCGAGCGAACGGGGCATTGAGGAAGGCCCCCGC
>JBIIUP010000211.1:0-5137 GCA_044339885.1 Pirellulales bacterium
GTGCCCGAGGGCGTCGCCGCGATCGCGGCGGCGTTCGATCCCTGCGTGATGACCCGCGGCGCGGCCGGTGGCGCCGACGGCACGTTCGCCGCCGCGGCCGCCGCGGCCATCGCACCCCGCGCGGCCGTCGCGGACGCGATCGCCGTCGGGCCGGGCATCGGCCGGTCACCGGCGGTCCGCGACCTCGTGCTGGGGCTCTGGCGGGACCTCCCCGTGCCGGCGGTCTTCGACGCCGACGCCCTCTGGGCGCTCGCCCAGGCGCCGGCGGGCAGCCTCCGTGACCATGCCGGCCCGCGGGTGATCACCCCGCACGCCGGGGAGATGCTGCGGCTGCTCGGCGAGGCGGCCGATGCCCCGGCGGCCCGCGACCGGCCGCGGCTCCAGCGGGAGGCCGAGGGCATGGCCGCGGCGCTCGGCGCGGTCGTCGTGCTCAAGGGGCCGGGCACGTTCGTCGTCGGCGCGGGCGCATGGGCGACGAACGAGACGGGCAACTCCGGCATGGCCACGGCGGGCACCGGCGACGTGCTCACCGGCGTGACGGCGGCGGCGCTCGCCCAGGGCCTGGCCCCCTTCGCCGCGGCGCGGCTGGCCGCCTGGGTCCACGGCCGTGCCGGCGACGCCGCCGCCGCAGACCTCGGCCGGATCGCGATGACGGCCCGCGACCTGCTCGACCGGCTTCACGTCGCGTGGCGGCAGCTCGAGGACTGACCGGCACCGCTCGGGTCAGCGGGCTCGGGCGGCCAGCATCGCCAGCTGCGTGACATCGACGACGCCGTCGTTCCGCGCGACCCACAGCCGCCGGCCCGGTGCCGGATCGATCCGGTGGCCGCCGGTGAACGAGCCGAACGCGGGGAGCACCAGGAGCGACTCCTCGGCGACGAAGCAGCGTTCGGCAACGCGGCCGCCGTCGGGCGCGTGGATCGTCAGCCGCGGGTGGAGGTGGCCCGCGACGGTGAAGGCGTGCCGATCCGGCTCGGCGAGCTCCGTCGAGGGCTCGTGCACGAAGTGGAACGGCGGCTCGTCGAGGGTGCGCAGGCAGGAGTCGATGCCGAGCGCGGCGGGCATGCTGCCGACCGCCCGGTCGTGGTTCCCGATCACGAGCGCGACGAAAGTCCCGGCGAGCCGCGCCCGCGCTGCCGCGAACTCGGCGAACACCGCCGGGGTGCAGCCCGTCCGGGCGTGGAACAGGTCGCCGAGCACGAGCAGCCGCCCGGCGGAGGTCTCGCGGACGAGTCGCTCGAGCCGGGCGAGGTCGGCCTGGGCGGAGCCCTCGGGCACCGGGATGCCGGCCCGGCGGAAGGCCGCCGCCTTGCCGAGGTGGAGGTCGGCGACGAGAAGCGTCCGCGACGCCGGCAGGAAGGCCGCCCGCCCTGGGAGCAGGACGATGTCGGCCCCGTTGGCGATCGAGGCGGGCGTGGTGGCGACGGCGATCTGCATGCGGCTCCTCCGGTGACAGTGTCGCCGCGGTCAGCCCCGCTGCCCAGCCGCCTCCTCCAGTTCGCGGGCCATGTCGGCAATCTGCGTCAGCCAGTCCTTCGTCGAGAGCCGCGACTGGACGAACTCGGCCCAGATCGGAAAGGCCAGCGGCGTGAGCCGCGGCGTCTCGACGACGTGGATCTCCTGCGCGGCGATCTCCTCCAGCGCGGCGGCGAGCCGGCAGAACTCGAACTGCCGCTCGAGCACCTCGCGGCGGGCCTGGGCGAGGAGCATGTTGCCGGGGTCGTGCTCGGCGAGCACGTCGAAGACGAGGCCGGCCGAGGCCTGCGTCTGCCGGTCGCTCCGCCGGGCTCCCGACACGAGGCCGGCCACGCGGGCGATCTCGCGAAAGTGCCGCCGGGCCATCTCCGTGCCGTTGAGGCAGCCGAGCAGGTCGTCGAGGAGCCGCGTCGGCGAGAGCAGTCGCCGCCAGGCCCGCCCGTCGACCGCCGGCAGGTCGCGGCCCGACACCTCGAAGCCCCAGTCGTTGGCCGCCAGCGTGAGCGTGCTCGGCCGCCCGCTGGCGATCCGCCAGGCGACGAGCGCCGCCAGCCCCTCGTGCACGAGCCGGCCGGCGAACGGAAACACGAAGGCGTGGAGGCCGTCGCGGCCGCGCCACTGCTCGACGAGGAGCGTGCGGCGGTCCGGGAGCCGGCTCCAGCGGGACTGGGTCTCCAGCAGCGGCAGCACCGCCCGGACCTCGCGGTCCGCCCCGCCGCCGCCGGTGCGGATGGCGTCGCGGATCAGGTCGAGCACGGCCGAGGAGAGCAGCGTCGAGAGCGGCATCCGCCCGCCGTTCCACCGCGGCACCTGGAGGGCCGCCGTCACCCGGGACCGCTTCACCCAGGCCGTCAGCCCGTCGAAGCGGAAGAGGGCCAGCGGCCGGCCGGCGAACAGGAACCGGTCGCCCGGGTTCAGCCGCGACACGAAGGATTCCTCGACCGTCCCCAGCGTGCCCCCCCGGACCCACTTCACCTCGACCGTCGCGTCGCCGGCGATCGTGCCGATGTTCATGCGGTGCCGGCGGGCGATCGCCTTGCCGGCCACGTACCAGCGGCCGAACCGCTCCTTGATCCGCGCGTAGTCGGGATACGCGGCCAGCGCCGGCCCGCCGCGGGCCGAGAAATCCATCGCCCAGCGCCAGGAGGCGTCGTCGAGCCCGGCGAAGGCGTGGGTCGACTCCACCTCGCGCCGCAGGTCGGCCTCGCGGAAGCCGCCGCTGGCGGCGACGGTGACGATGTGCTGGGCGAGGCAGTCGAGGGCCCCGGTGAGCGGCTCGCGGGCCTCGACGACTCCGCTCCCCGCCGCCCCGCGGGCCGCGGCGCACTCCACGAGTTCCAGCGCGTGGGTCGGCACGCAAACGAGCCTGCCCACCGCCCCCGGCGCGTGGCCGCTGCGGCCGGCCCGTTGGAGGAGCCGCGCGATCCCCTTGGGACTGCCGATCTGGAGCACCTGGTCGACCGGCCCGAAGTCCACTCCCAGGTCGAGGCTCGACGTGGCCACCACGACCTTGAGCGTCCCGCGGCGCAGCCCCTCCTCGGCGCGGCTCCGCAGCTCGCGGTCGACCGAACCATGGTGGAGCGCGACGGCCCGCCGCCACTCGGGACGGGCGGCGCGGATCGCGTCGTGCCAGCGCTCGGCCTGCGACCGCGTGTTGGTGAACACCAGCGATGTTTGTGCGCTCTCCAGCGCGGCGACCACCTGCGGCAGCAGCCGCATGCCCATGTGGCCGGCCCACGGGAATCGTTCCATGGGCTCGGGGATCAGGGTCTCGATCCGGAGCGTTCGCGGCACCGCCGCCGACACCAGCCGCGCCGCGGCGGCACGGCCCGGCCCCACGAGCGCCGAGACGGCGTCGGCGAGGTTCCCGAGGGTCGCCGAAAGCCCCCACGACACGAGGTCCGGCCGCAGGGCCCGCAGCCGTGAGAGCGCCAGCTCCGTCTGCACGCCGCGCTTCGTGGAGACGAGCTCGTGCCACTCGTCCACGATCACGGCTTCAAGACCGGAAAACGTCTCGTGCGCGTCCTCGAGCGAGAGCAGGACCGAGAGCGTCTCCGGCGTGGTCACCAGCGCGGTGGGCCACGCGGCGCGGAGCCGACGGCGATCCGCGGCGGTGGTGTCGCCCGTGCGCACCCCGACGCTCCAGCCGGCCGTGAACGGCCGCAGGCCACGGAGCGGCTCCTCGAGGGCCCGGGCCGTGTCGGCGGCGAGCGCCCGCAGCGGCGTGATCCAGACCACCCGCGGGCCGGCCGCGCCGCCGGCCGAGCCCTCGTCGAGGGCCCGCGCGTGCGCGATCGCGCCCAGCCAGGCCGCGAGCGTCTTGCCGGTGCCGGTCGGGGCGTGCAGCAGGCCGCTCTTGCCCGCCGCCGCCGCCGCCCAGACCTCCTCCTGGAAGGGGAAGGGCTGCCAGCCGCGGGCGGCGAACCACGCACCGAAGGCGGCCCCGGCGTCGCCGGGCTTCGCCCCACCGCGCGGCCGGCGGCCGGCCCCACGCTTGTTGCACCCTGCCGCTGCCTTCATGGCGGCCGCTCCACGCGCTCCCGAGCCTGATGCCGCGGGATCGCGACCACGACCGGGAAGTTCATCTGTGATAGGCCCGGGGTGACGGGCGGGCAACCGGGGCGAAGAAGTGTCCCGCCGCGCAGCCGGGCCGGCGGCTGGCCCGGCCGTCCGGCGGTTTGCCCGCGGCCGCGCGCGGGCGTAAGGTTCGCCCTCCGTTGGGCGGCGTCGGCCGCCCGGTCCTGCGCCCGTCCTCCCGGAGCCGCCCCCATGGATCGCCTCGATCCGGCCGCCGAGCACGATGAGACGCCGCCGCCCCGAAAGGGCTGGTGGGGCCGGAACTGGAAGTGGGCGGTGCCCGTCGGCTGCCTGGCCCCGCTGCTCGTCATCGGCGGGTGTGTGGCCACGGTGATCGTGATGGTGCCGCGGATCATCCGCTCGTCGGAGCCGTATCGGCACGCGGTCGCCGAGGCCCGGGCGAGTGCCGCGGTCAAGGCGGTCCTCGGGGAGCCGATCGAGGAGGGCGCCCTGCCGGGCGGGAACATCAACGTCAGCGGTTCGACGGGCGATGCCGACCTGTCGATCCCGATCTCCGGCCCGAAGGGCTCGGCCACGCTCTACATCGTCGGCGAGAAGACCGCGGGCGAATGGGAGTATTCGACGCTGCGGGTCAAGCCCGACGGGGGCGGCGAGACGATCGACCTCGCACCGGCGGAGCGATCGACGCGGCGGCCCTGACCGCGTCAGGGGCTGCGGCCGCTCCCTCATAAGGTCCCCACTTGATCCTCGCGCGTACGTGAGCCCGGACAATGGATTGCGCGAGGGGTTGCCCGTGCCGGCGAGCCGGCGTTGCTGGCCGAGCGCAACCAGGATGGTGAAGCGAGGGCAGCATCGAGTGAACGGAGCCCAGGATGGGCGCAGTGAACGTCCGGGCGAGACGGCACGGGCAGCCCCGGCCGCCGCGAAGCCTGCGGATCAAGAGGCAGCCGTAACTGGCCGCCGGCACGCGGATCTTACCGCTGTCGACTCGCCGCGCCGGCGGTGTGCCGGGACTCGCCCGCGGGAATCCGGCCGACCTCCGCGGATCTGGGCTGACGAGCCGGGCACGGTCGACGGTATCCTCGCCGACGGCCCGGCGTCGTCCTCCCGAACGGGCACTTCC
>JBIIUP010000212.1:0-5125 GCA_044339885.1 Pirellulales bacterium
CTTGTCCTTGTAGGCGTGGCACCGTTCGAGGAGGCCCATCGGGCAGACGGTCATCAGCAGCCATGTGAGCTCCGTCACCTCCGGCACGTCGGACTGCACGAAGAGCACGGCCCTCTCGGGGTCGAGCCCCAGGGCCACGAGGTCGACCGCCGCGTCGTGGACGAGCGTCCGCAGGCGGGCTGGGTCGCGGACGGTGGTCAGGGCATGGAGGTCGGCGATGAAGTAGTAGGCCTCGTCGGCGGCCTGATGGGCGCCCGGCTGCAGGTCGATGTACTGACGGATCGCCCCGAAGTAGTTGCCCCAGTGAAACCTCCCGGTCGGCTGGATGCCGGAGAGGGCCCGAGTGGGCCGGGGACGGGCGGACGGGGCCGGAGCCGCGGCGTCAGCGGGCATGGTCGGCACTCCCGGCGGCGGTCGTCGGCGGCAGGCAGGATCGCGGCGCGGGCAGGGAGAGCGTGCCCACCACGTCGGCCAGCCGCGCGGCCCCGAGTGCCGCCAGGGCGGCGGGCAGCTCGTCGAGCAGCCGTGTCGACACCACCGGCTCGGCGAAGTTCGCCGTCCCCACCTGGACCGCCGAGGCGCCCGTCACGATGAACTCCATGACGTCGTCGATCGTCATGATGCCGCCGACACCGATGATCGGGATGTCGACGGCACGGCGGACCTGGTGCACGCACCTCAGGGCGATCGGCTTGATCGCCGGCCCGGAGAGCCCGCCCACGACGTTGCCGAGCATCGGCCGCCGGCGGCGCCAGTCGACCGCCATGCCCTGGCAGGTATTGATGATCGTGACGGCGTCAGCCCCGCCGTCGCGGGCGCCGCGGGCGACGGCCGTGATGTCGGTGACGTTCGGGGTCAGCTTGGCGATGACCGGCAGCCGCGTGACGGCCCGCACCCCGGCCACGACGGCGCGGCACATCGCCGGATCGGTTCCCAGGTCGACGCCGTGACTGACGTTGGGGCAGGAGATGTTGAGCTCGAGGGCCGCGATGCCCGGGACGCCGTCGAGCCGCGCCGCCAGGCCCACGAACTCCGCCTGGTTCGCGCCGGCGACGCTCACGATCACCGGCGCCCCGCAGCCCGTCAGCCAGGGCAGTTGCTTCGCCAGAAAGGCGTCGACGCCGTCGTTGTCGAGGCCGATCGAGTTGAGCAGCCCGGCCGCCGTCTCGACGGTCCGCCAGGGCACGTTGCCCTGCCGCGGCAGCGGCGTGATCGTCTTGGGCACGATGCCGCCGAGCCGCCGCAGGTCGACGAAGCCGGTCATCTCCCGGCCGTACCCGAACGTGCCCGAGGCGACGAGGATCGGATTCGGCAGCCGCAGCCGCCCCAGGGTCACGGCGAGGTCGGCCGCCGGAGGCCCGGGCCGGGCGGAGGCGGGTGCTGGGCTGGAGGCGTGGGGCATGGATCGCAGGCGGGATGCGGGACCCGGATCGAGTGTAGTGGGTTTCCCGGGCTTCCCAAGGGAGCCCGGGGGCCGGGCGGCGGGGAGCCAGGTGTCCGGCCGCGGCCGCGGCCGGTCGCCGGTCGGGACGAATGGTCCGGTTTCGTCAAGTTTTCCGATTCTGCCGCCGATACAACCGGCATGGCTCGGCTCGCGCCGGCGGATGGCCCTCCCGAGGCCGTTCGTTGACACTAGTACTTGCCAGGCCTAGGCTTCCGACGAATTCCCTTCCGTCTTTCGGGACGCATCGCCAGCGGCGTTGCCCTCCCGAACGACCGACCGGAGCGTCGGAGCCGTGACCAAGAAAGACATCGTCAGGACCATCGCCGAGCAGCTCGATCTCCCCCAGCTTCGCACACGGCAGCTCGTCCAGCGGACGTTCGACGCCCTGATCGAGACGCTGGTCCGGGAGAAGCGGGTGGAGCTCAGGAATTTCGGGGTTTTTCAGATCAAACGACGGGAGGCACGCATGGCCCGGAACCCCCGCACGGGGGAGCAGGTCACCGTGCCGGCGAAGAGCGTGGTGACCTTCAAGCCGGGCAAGGAGATGGAGGCCCGCGTCCAGCAGCTCGACCGCCTGGAGGCGGCCGGCGGCGGGGAAGCGGCAGTCGAACGGGCCGATCGTCCGGCCAATCATGGGACGGAACCGGGCCGGCAGTAGCCGGCGGATGGGGATTTTGGGAGACATCGGGGGCGGCCAAGGGCCGTCGGACACGAATCACTCGGCCTCGCTCGGAAAGCGTCCATCGGGTACACGAACCTGCCGTGGCCCGGGAACACCTTCCCCGCGAGCGTCTCACGAGGCGGACACGCACGGGACATGCCCGAGGTCAGGAGGACCATGCGATGAGGAAGGCAGTCTGGTTGCTCTGTGCGGCGGCGATGCTCGCGTCCTGCACGGGCTGCCTGATCCCGTTGTATTCGGGCGACCCGATCCGGCGGGCCCAACAGCTCATCTACACGTCCGAGGATCTGCGGGCGATCACGGACGAGTGGGAGCGGATCTGGTTCCTCGACCAGCCGTCGCACATGACGCCGTGGCGGACCCACGGCGGCATCCTCTGATCGCCGCCGGGCCGGCGACACGCGGTCGCATGCGGCCTCGACCGCGTTCGAGACTCTAGGAACGCCGGCTCGGGGACCGGGGTTGCCCGTGCCGTCTCGCCCGGACGTTCACTGCGCCCATCCTGGGCTCCGTTCACTCGGTGCTGCCCTCGCTCCACCATCGTGGTTGCGCTCGGCCAGCAACGCCGGCTCGCCGGCACGGGCAACCCCTCGCGCAATCCATGGCTCGGGGCTCGTGCACGCGGGGAACGCGTCCGAGCCGCGTCAGATTTTGATCTTGGCGGCCTGCTCGACGATGACCTCGAGGGGCACGACGTCCCCTTTGTTGCAGCCCGGGCAGGCCTCGGCGGCCTCCGCCCAGGCTTCCGGGGTCCGCAGGTTCGAGTCCCAGAAGGGCCACGTGCGGCACTGCCGGGGCCGATCCTCGTAGGCCGTGCACTTCCGCGTCTGCTCGTCGAGGAGCACGCAGTCGCCCCCAAGCCGCTCCTTGAGCGATCGCCGCACGCCGACCCGCTTGACGAACGCCGCCTCGAAGGCGGCCGGATCCATGCCCGTCCGCGCGGCCATCGCGTCGATCTCGGCCTGGTTCACCCAGACGTAGCCCTCGGCGCCCGAGCAGCAGTCGCCGCACTGGGTGCACCGGAAGCTGAGCCCGGCGGAATACCAGACGTCCTTGGGGATTCCCGCCATGCCTATCCTGCCGTGACCAGGGATTCGACGACCGACACGATCGCGTCGACGTCGGCTCCGGTGTTGAACGGACCGAAGCTGGCGCGAACGCTGCCGCCCCGTCCCGTGCCCAGGTGCCGGTGCACGAGCGCAGCACAGTGCCAGCCCGACCGCACCTGGACGCCCGCGGCCTGCTCGAGCACCGCCGCTACGTCGGCCGGATCATAGCCCTCGACCGCGAAACTCACAATCGGCGCCCCCTGCGGCGCCGCGGCCACGCGGACGCCGCGGATCGTCGCCAGCCGCGCCGCGCACGCGGCCGCGAGCCCGCGGCCCGGTCCGCCGCCGGCGGCCTCCGGGCGCGACTCGAGCCAGCCGGCGGCCGCGACGAGGGCGGCGAGCGCCGGCACGTCCGGAGTGCCGGCCTCCAGGCGTTCGGTGAACGCCTCCGGCATGTCGAGCGAGTCGCTCGCGGTGCCGGTGCCCCCCTGCACCATCGCCTTGGGTTCGAGGTCTTCCCGCATCCAGAGCAGCGCCGCCCCCGCCGTGCCGTGCAGCCACTTGTGAGCCGGCGCGGCGACGACGTCGGCCCCCCAACCGGGAACGGTTGCGGGCACCTGGCCCAGTGACTGGGCGGCATCCAGCACGAGCAGGCCTCCCCGGTCGTGGGCGATGGCCGCTAGGGCCGCGGTGTCCTGGACGGCGCCGGTCACGTTCGAGACGTGGGAGCAGACGACAAAGCGGGTCTCGGGCAGCCAGGCGGCCGCGACGTCCCCGGGGTCGACGCGACCGACGGCGTCGCAGGGCACGATCGTGAGCCTCGCGTCCCCGCGGGCCTCGAGGCTGCGGAGCGGGCGGAGCGTGGCATTGTGGTCGGCCGCGGTCGCGATCACGTGGTCGCCCGGCGCCACGAGGCCGTGGATCGCCATGTTGAGCGCCAGCGTGCAACCGGCCGGCAGCGCCACGCGGGCGGGGGAGACGCCGCCGAGCAGGCGAGCGGCCTCCATCCGCGCTCGGCCGCGGATCGCGTCGGCCTCCAGCGCCTCGCGGTAGCCGGCCCGGCCGGCGGTGGCGCCGAGGTCCCGGGCGGCCCGCTCCCAGGCGGCGAGCACTTCGGGAGGCTTCGGCCACGAGGTCGCGGCATGGTCGAGGTAGCGGCGGACGCGGCCGGGCGCCTGGGTCTGGAACACGCTAGCCCCCGATCTGGTACATCGCCCGCGCCGGCCGCTCGAACCCGGGCGAACCGATGCCGTGCGCCGTCCGCTTCGCCGCGACGCACCCGCGAAGCAGCTCCGCAACCTCGGCATCCGTGCCCCCGCCGCGGAGGAGGCCCCGGACGTCCCACTCCCGCGTCGAGAACAAGCAGTTGCGGAACTGACCGTCGGCCGTGAGCCGCACGCGGTCGCAGCGGTCGCAGAACGGAGCCGTCACCGGATCGATGAACCCAACCCGGCCGCCGCCGTCGGCCCACCGCCAGTCGACCGCCGGCTGTCCCGGGTCCGCCGTGGGCTCGGGGACCAGCGGCCCCAGTTCCCGCTCGAGGATCGCCCGCACCTCCTGCCCCGCAAGCACCTGCGGCGCCGCCCACTCTCCCTGGGCGTCGAGGGGCATGAACTCGATGAACCGCAGGTGGAAGCCCCGCTGGCGGCAGAACCTTGCCAACGGGACGATCTCCTCTTCGGTGAGCCCGCGGATGCTGACCGCGTTGATCCGCACCGCCGGGAACCCCGCCCGCCTTGCCGCGTCGAGCCCGGCGAGCACGCGGTCGAGCCCCTCCCGCCTGGCGACCAAGCGGAACACGTCCTCCCGCAGCGCGTCGAGGCTGACGTTGAGCCGCGAGAGGCCCGCCCGCCGGAGTCCCTCGGCCTGATCGGCGAGGAGCAGGCCGTTGGTCGTCAGCGCCACCTCGTCGATCCCGGGCACGGCGACGAGCAGCCGCACCAGTTCGTC
>JBIIUP010000213.1:0-5113 GCA_044339885.1 Pirellulales bacterium
CACCGCGACGCCGCCGGCGTGCTCTATCCCAACGTCAACCGGCGGCGGGTCCACTTCCCGATCATGGCCGACGCGCCGGACCATTCGGACGAACGCAGCGACAACCATCCCGCGGGGCTGCACCACGTGCTCTACGAGGACGGCCACGTGGAGCGGCTCCGTCCCCACACGCTCCACGGCGTCGACCACATCTACCGCAACCGCCGCGGCTCCGTGGCCGCGGGCGTCGACCCGGAGGATGCCGTCATCGGCGACTCCCCCGACATGCCGTGAGGCCGCCGGCGACTACGTCGCCAGCGACTCGCGGGCGGCGGCGGCCACCGCCTGGGGCGTGATCCCGAAGTGCTCGTAGAGCGCCGGCGCAGGCCCGGAGGCGCCGAAGCCCCGCATCCCCACGAAGCGGCCGCGCGTGCCGATCCACCGCTCCCAGCCGAAGCCGCAGGCCGCCTCGCAGGCCACCCGCGCCGTCACGGCGGCGGGCAGCACGCTCTCTCGGTAGGCGGCGTCCTGGGCCTCGAAGAGATCCCAGCTCGGCAGGCTCACCACCCGGGCGCGGACACCCTGTCCGGCGAGGATCGCGGCCGCGTCGAGGCAGGTCTGCACCTCGCTGCCGGTGCCGATGAGGATGCAGTCGGGCTTGCCCCCCTCGGCCTCCCGGAGGACGTAGCCGCCCCGGGCGACGCCCGCGGCGGCCCCGAGGCCGGTGCGGTCGAGCGTGGGGATGTTCTGCCGCGAGAGCACGATCACCGCCGGACGATCGGCCCGCTGCATGACCACGCGATAGGTCTCGACGACCTCGTTGGCGTCGCCGGGCCGGAACACCGACAGGCCCGGCACCGCGCGGGCGGTGGCCAGCTGCTCGATCGGCTGGTGCGTGGGCCCGTCCTCCCCGAGGCCGATCGAGTCGTGCGTCAGCACGTAGATCACGCCGAGTTCGCCGAGCGCCGAGAGCCGCAGCGCCGGCTTGAGGTAGTCGAGGAACACGAAGAACGTCGCGCAGTAGGGACGCAGGCCGCAGAGCGCCATGCCGTTGCAGGCCGAGGCCATGCCGTGCTCCCGGATGCCGAAGTGGAAGTTGCGGCCGGCGTAGCCGCCCGGGGCGAAGTCGCCCGCCCCCGGCACGAGCGTCATCGTCGAGGGGGCGAGGTCGGCGGAGCCGCCGAGGAACCAGGGCACCCCGGCGCTGAGCGCCTGGATCACCTTGCCCGAGGAGACGCGGCTGGCGAGGCCCTTGGCGTCGGCGGGAAAGCCCGGGATCGCCGCGTCCCAGCCGGCCGGCAGCCGGCCATCGAGGAAGTCGCGCAGCTCGGTGGCAAGCGCGGCGTGGGCCTTCGCGTAGTCGGCCACCCCCTTCTGCCAGGCCTCGTGGGCCTGGCGTCCGCGGGCGGCGAACGTCCGCGCGAAGTGCTCCGGCACCTCCGGCGGCACGCGGAACGACTCGTCGACCGGCCAGCCGTAGGCCTGCTTCGCCCCCTTGATCTCCTCGGCGCCGAGCGGGGCGCCGTGCGACTCGTGGGAGCCGGCCTTCTTCGGCGCGCCGTAGCCGATGATGCTCTTGACGATCACGAGCGTCGGCTTCTCCTGCTCCGCCTTGAAAGCGTGCAGCGCCTTCGCCAGCGCGGCGGTGTCGTTGGCGTCGGCCACCCGCTCGATCCGCCAGCCGAGGCCCTCGAACCGCCGGGCGACGTCCTCGGTGAAGGCCAGGTGCGTCTCCCCCTCGATGGTGATCGAGTTGTCGTCGTAGATCCAGCAGAGGTTCGAGAGCTTGAGGTGGCCGGCGATCGAGGCCGCCTCGGCCGCCACGCCCTCCATCAGGTCGCCGTCGCTGCAGAGCACGTAGGTGTCGAAGCCGAAGACCTCGTGGCCGGGGCGGTTGTACCGGGCGGCGAGCCACTTCGACGCCATCGCCATGCCGACGGAGTTGCCGCACCCCTGGCCGAGCGGGCCGGTGGTCGTCTCGATCCCGGCGGTCATGTGGTGCTCGGGGTGGCCGGCGCAGACGCTGTCGAGCTGGCGGAAGCGGCCGATCTCGTCGAGCGAGACGGCGGGCGTGCGGTGGTCGGCCGACGCGGGGCCTCCCCGCCGGATGCCGGCGAGGTGGATGAGCGAGTAGAGCAGCATCGAGGCGTGGCCGCAGGAGAGCACGAACCGGTCGCGGTTGGGCCAGCCGGGATCGGTCGGGTCGTACCGGAGGAACTCCTTCCAGACCGTGAAGGCGACCGGCGCCAGGGCCATCGGCGTGCCGGGGTGGCCGCTCTTGGCGGCCTCGACGGCGTCCATGGAGAGGGTGCGGATGGTGTCGACGGCGAGGCGGTCGAGGTCCGTCTGCTGCGGGGGGCGCGCGGTCGTGCTCGGGGAGGCGGCCATGGAAGCTCCTGGGGAAAAGTGCGGCGGAAGTCTACGGGAAAACGAGGTCAGCGTGCGAGGTGCCTGCGGTATTCGGCGTCGAGTTCCGCGAACGGGCGGCCGCACAGCCGGGGGAGCGTGTCGGGGTCGTCGGTGCCCGCGTAGACCCGCCGCAGGTACTGGACGAAGGCCTCGCGGTAGCGGCCGCCGCGGCCGTTCATGAGGAAGTCGGCCAGGCCAGCGAGCTGGTCGTAGATCCGCTCGAGCCGCGGGTCGGCCTGGAAGGCCGCGCGGCCGAGCGCCGCCAGTTCCTCCAGCGGCACCTGGAACTCCTCCTCGACGAGCAGCCGCCGCGCGGCCGGCAGGCGGCCCGCGTCGGGGCCGCCGACGGTCCAGCCGAAGGCCGCGGGCCGGATCGACTCCAGGTGGCAGGCGGCGGCCTCGATCGCCCAGAAGCCGCACCGTTCGCCCGCCAGCGGGCTCGTTGCGGCGGCCTCGGCGAAGAGCTGGTGCGTCGCCTCGTGCCAGACCGTCTCGGCCCGCGGCCCGTCCCCCTCCGCCGAGAACCAGATCGTCTCCGTCGGCCGCCAGTACAGGCCCTCGGTGCCGGCGATCGCCGGTTCCAGCTGCTCCAGTTCCGCGGCGTACTGCCCGCGGCTCCGGCAGAGCACCGCCGCGAACGGGTCGCCGGCGGCGGGGCGACCGCGGCCCGCGAGCCGCGCCGCGAAGTCGGCCGGCGCCGCCACCGCTGCCCCGAAGATCTGCAGCCAGACGGTCCGCGTCTCTTCGAGCCGCCGCGCCACCGCGGCGGCCGCCTCCAGGGGCGCCGGGGAGAGGATCTCCCAGTGGTCGGAGTCGAACTGGCGGCCCCGCTCCACCGTGAGCTCGCGGACCGCGTCGTCGGCGGCCGAGATCCAGCGGCCGCGGTCGTGCCGTTGGCCGTCGCGGTAGCGGGCGAGCCGTCCACGCGGCAGCCAGCCGAAGGCCGGGTCGAACTCGTCGCCCCGGTCGAGCCGCCGCGCCGCGGCCGGCCAAGCCCAGCCGTCCTTCCGTCGCACCCAGCCCGCCGCGGCCCGCGCCCCGGCGTGGTCGGGGTCATCGCGCAGGGCGCGGTAGACGAGCCCCACCGCGGCGCACGGCCGGGCGTCGGGCGGCTGCTCGCCGCGGGAGCCGCGCGGAGGATCGCGGGGCGGCCGCGCGGCCTCGAGGGCGCGCCCAAAGAGCCCTGCGGCCCGCGTCCGACGGGCGGCCATGAAGTCCTCCCACAGCGACTCCTCCTGCGGCGTGTCGATCGCCGCCGGCCGCTCCGGCCGCGGCGGGATGGCCAGGACGATCTGCCGGTCGCCCTCCGCCGGCAGGTCCCAGCCGCGGACGACCGCCGCCAGCTCGGAAGCCCCGGCGGCCTCGGCCCGGCGGACGACCGCGGCCGCCGCCGCCGCGAAGTCCTCGGCGATCCGCTCCGGCGTGGCCGGGTCGGCGGCGACCAGCGACGCGGCACCGCAGCCGAGGGCCGCGGCGACCAGGGCGATCATCCAAGGCCGCGGCATGGACCGCCCTCAGGCCTCCTCGGAGAAGGCCGCGTCGAACTGGCGGCGGCTCGGGGCGAAGTCGAGGTTCTTCACGAACCGCGCCGCCTCGGCGGCGCCGTGCTCGCGATCCATGCCGACGTCCTCCCACTCGACCGACAGCGGGCCCTCATAGCCCGCCTGGTTGAGGGCCCGGATGATCTCCTCGAAGTCGATGCCACCGCGGCCGGGAGAACGGAAGTCCCAGCCGCGTCGCGGGTCGCCGAAGTTGAGGTGGCTGGCGAGGATGCCGCTGCGGCCGTTGAGCGTGACGATCGCGTCCTTGATGTGCACGTGGTAGATCCGGTCGGGGAAGGTGCGGATGAACTCCACGGAGCTCACACCCTGCCAGTGGAGATGGCTGGGGTCGAAGTTGAAGCCGAACTCCTCGCGCCGGCCGAGGGCCTCCAGCGCCCGCTGGGCGGTGACGACGTCGAAGGCGATCTCGGTGGGGTGGACCTCCAGCGCGAACCGCACGCCGCACTCGGCGAAGACGTCGAGGATCGGGTTCCAGCGATCGGCGAACTCGCGGAAGCCCCCCGCGATCATCGACTCGGGCACCGGCGGGAAGGAGTAGAGCAGGGGCCAGATGGCCGAGCCGGTGAACCCGTTGACGACGGAGACGCCGAGCTTCTGCGCGGCCCGGGCCGTGCGTTTCATTTCCTCGGCGGCCCGCTTGTTGACGCCGTCGGGCTTGCCGTCGCCCCAGACGTGGGGCGGCAGGATCGCCTTGTGCCGCTCGTCGATCCGGTCGCAGACGGCCTGACCGACGAGATGGCTGGAGATCGCGTAGACGGAGAGGTCGTAGCGTTCGAGAACGTCGCGCTTCGCGGCGCAGTAGCCGCTCTCCTCGACCGCTCGGGTGACGTCGAAGTGATCCCCCCAGCAGGCGAGTTCCAGCCCCTGGTAGCCGAAGTCGCGGGCCTTGCGGGCCAGGTCCTCGAGCGGCAGGTCGGCCCACTGGCCGGTGAACAGCGTGACGGGACGGGACATGCGGGGTGCTCCTGGAACGCGGGGGCAAGGATTTGGAGATGGCGATATTCTGCCAGATGGGCGGGCCGGTCCGGTAGACCGGTCGCCGTGCGACCGGTTCGGTGGTACGCCGACGCGGATTCCCGGTTGCACGGCAACCGGGCTACCGAGTGGGCAACCGGGCGACGGGGGCGGCCGTTTCGGTAGACCGGTCGCCGTGCGACCGGATC
>JBIIUP010000214.1:0-5112 GCA_044339885.1 Pirellulales bacterium
GCAGGCACGTCGAGAACGTCGATCCGTTCGCCACCCGGCAGCACGAAGGCCTTGCGGACGTCTTCGAGTTCGATGGCCGGTGCTGGCATGGCGTGACCGGGAGTCTACCGCGCCGCGGCGGCGGGCTGCCGGGCACCGGTGCCGGGAATGACAGGGGCCGATTGAGCGGCTGCGGCGGCGCGGTGTATATTCCGCGGCCCCCGCGGCCCCCGCGGCCGGCGGACCGGGCGCCGGCGATTCGCCGGACGGTCAGCCGGGCCCATCCTTCGCCCCCCACCTTCGCCCCCGAGGAGATTCGCCGTGCCCATCCGCGTCGGCATCAACGGTTTCGGCCGCATCGGCCGCCTCACCTACCGCGCCATCTACGAGAAGTACGGCCTCGACGGCGACGTGCAGGTGGTGGCCCTCAACGACCTCACCGACGCCAAGACCAACGCACACCTCCTGGAGTTCGACTCCAACTACGGCCCCTTCAAGGGGCGGGTCGGCTACGACGGCAACGACATCGTCGTCGACGACCGCAAGGTGAAGGTGTTCGCCGAGAAGGAGCCGGGGGCGATCCCGTGGGGCAGCCAGGACGTGCAGATCGTGGTGGAGAGCACCGGCTTCTTCACCGACGCCACGAAGGCCGTGGCCCACAAGCGGGACAGCGTGAAGAAGGTCGTGATCTCGGCGCCGGGCAAGAACGAGGACCTCACGATCGTGCTCGGCGTCAACAACGACATGTACGATCCCAAGAAGCACCACGTGATCTCCAACGCCTCCTGCACGACCAACGGCCTGGCGCCGGTGGCCAAGGTGCTCCACGAGACCTGGGGCATCGACCGGGGTCTCCTGACCACGGTCCACGCCTACACCAACTCGCAGAAGACGGTCGACACCGCCGCAAAGGATCTCCGCGACGCCCGCGCGGCGGCCCTCAACATCGTGCCCTCGAGCACCGGCGCGGCGAAGGCCGTGGGCCTGGTCATCCCGGCGCTGCAGGGCAAGTTCACCGGCATGGCCTTCCGCGTGCCGACGCCGACGGTGAGCGTCGTCGACTTCACGGCGCTGCTGACGAAGGAGGCGGCACCGGCCGACATCAACGCCGCGATGAAGAAGGCGGCCGCGGGCCCGCTCAAGGGCATCCTCCGCTACACCGACAAGGAGCTCGTCTCGACCGACCTCAAGGGGGACCCGCACAGCTCGATCTTCTCGGCCGTCGACACGATCGGCCTGGGCAACCTCGTGAAGGTCGTGAGCTGGTACGACAACGAGTGGGGCTACTCCAACCGCATCGCCGACCTGCTCAACTTCCTCGAGGACCGGGGCCTCTGAGACGGCTCCCCGTTGGCCCTCGCGCGTATGAGGGCCCACGCCGTGGATTGCGGAGGGGTTGCCCGTGCCGGCGTTGCCGGCCAGCGCAGCCAGGATGGCGAAGCGCAGGCGGCATCGAGTGAACGCAGGCCGGGACGGCCGCAGTGAACGTCCGGACGAGACGGCGCGGGCAACCCCGGCCCGGGACGCCTGCGGATCAAGTCGGAGCCGTATGAGACGGCTCCCGCTCGATCCACACGGGCAACCCCGAGCCCCGCGCGACGTGGATCGATCCGCCCGGCATCCGCCGTGCCGAACAGGACGTTGATCCGCCGACGGGCGGCCGGATCGGCCTACCGCGCCGCGATCGTGGCGTCGGTCTCCAGCGGCGTGCCGTCGGCCGCCACCAGGCGGACCGCCACCCGGATGTGCGATCCCTGCGGGCCCCGCCCCTGCCACGGGAGCTGGAACTGCATGCCGCGGGCCCGGCTCGTGCGCCGGAAGCGGGCGAGCGCCTCCTCCGCGGGGATGTCCCAGCGGGCGATCGGCGTGGCTTCGCCCGTCGCGGGATCGGCGGCGGTCGCCGCGTCGAACACGGCGATCGACACCGGTCCGGTGACCGCGACGAGTCTCTCCTGGGCGTCGCGGGTCTCGAAGACGACCGTCAGGCCGTCGCTCGTGCCGTCGCCGTCGGCGTCGAGGCACGCCGTCTGCTCGGGGTTAACGACGAGGTGCGTGGCGGGCCCGCCATCGGGCAGCGGCTCGTCGTAGCCGACCCGCCGGCCCGCCTTGTCGAGCGGCGCCGCCGCCTGCGGATCGGCGGCCGGCAGGGATAGTCCGCCCGGGACGTCGCCCGCGGGCACCGGCTGCGGGTCGGCCGCCGGCAGCCTGGTCTCGGTGGGCAGCGGCGGGACGCCCTCCAGCGCCGGCGGCGCGATGCCCCCGGGCGGCGCGGCGGGGGACGGGCCGGAGGGCGCGAGGATCGCGTCGGGAATCTCCAGCGCCGGCGGCACGGCCACCGGCGCCGGCAGCGGGGCCGACCGCCGCACCGGGGCCGATCGCGGCCCGGCGTCGTCGGCCACCCCGAGCTGCCGTCGCAGGCTCGCATTCTCGCCGCTGGCGGACTCCAGCCGCAGGCAGGCGGACTGCAGATCGTCCTGGAGCTTGTAGATCTGGTCCTCCTGGTACCGCAGCTCGCGCTCCAGGAGCTGCTGGTTGAGGTCGCTCTTGCAGCCGGCGCCCAGGACCGCCGCCAGCGCCAATCCCGGCATCCAGGGTCTCATGACGCGCCTCCTTGCGCGACGGGTACGCCCGTGTCGATCCGTCGATCCGCGGTCAGACGCCGGCCTTGCCGATCGGCATCCGTTCGATCACCTCGTCGATGAGCCGGTAGTCGAGCGCCTCCTGCGCCGACATGAAACGATCGCGGTCGGTGTCCTGCTCGATCTTTTCCAGCGGGTGCCCCGTGTGCCGCAGCAGGATCGCGTTGAGCTTCTGCTTGACGTTCTTGAATTCCTTGGCGTGGATCATGATCTCCTCCGCCGTGCCCTCCATGCCGGCCAGCGGCTGGTGGATCATGATCCGCGCGTTGGGCAGGGCCCGGCGCTTCCCCTTCGTGCCGGCGGTGAGCAGCACGGCCCCCATCGAGGCGGCCTGCCCGATGCAGTAGGTGGCGACGTCACAGGTCACGAACTGCATCGTGTCGTAGATCGCCAGGCCCGCCGTCACGCTGCCGCCGGGGGAGTTGATGTAGAGATGAATGTCGCTCTTCGGGTCGTCGGACTGCAGGAACAGCATCTGTGCGACGATCGCGTTGGCGACCTCGTCATTGACCTGCGACCCGAGGAAGATGATGCGGTCCTTGAGCAGGCGGCTGTAGATGTCCATCGCCCGCTCTTCGCGGCCGCTCTTCTCGATGACGTAGGGGATCAGGGGCATGGGATGCTTCCGGCGGGCGTCGGGCGGGGGGGCTTCAGTCCTTCGCGGATTCGTCCTCGACGACGGGCGGCTTCGTGAGCACGTCGTCCACGAGGCCGTATTCCTTGGCCTCCGCGGCGGTCAGGTAGCGGTCGCGGTCGGTGTCCTTGGCGATCCGCTCGATGGGCTGACCGGTGTGCTGGGCGAGGATGTCGTTGAGGACCGCCCGCGTCTTGATGATCTCGTCGGCCTGGATCTCGATGTCGCTCACCTGCCCACCGACCTGGCCGTAGGGCTGATGGATCATGACCTTGGCGTGGGGCAGGGCGAACCGCTTCCCCTTGGCGCCGCCGGCGAGCAGCACCGCGCCGCCGCTGGCCGCGAGGCCCACGCAATAGGTCGCCACCGGGCAGGAGAGAATCTGCATGGTGTCGTAGATGGCCATCGTGGCCGTCACGCTGCCGCCGGGCGAGTTGATGTAGAAGTGGATGTCCTTCCGCCGGTTCTCGCTCTGCAGGTAGAGCAGCTTCATGACCAGTTCGTTGGCGTTGCCGTCGTAGATCTCGCCCTGCAGGAGGATGATCCGGTTCTCGAGCAGCAGGTCGCCGAGGGTCATCTGCCGCTGCCGCTGGTAGTCGCGGTAGGCGGAGGAGGCCATCGGGTCGAGCGGGCGGGTCGGCATGGCGAGGGAGGCCTCTCGGCGGTTGAGGACGGGGATGGCGGGTCGGGCGGTGGCCGGGGGTGTCAGCCGCGGGCGCCGGGCCGGGGGGCCGGCTCGGCCTGCGTGGCCGTGGGAATCTCCTCCTCACCGACGACCACGCCGCAGACCGCATGATCGACGGCCTCCGCATCGGGCTTCTGGAACTCGAACGGCGTGTCCTTGAACGAGGCGTGCGAGGTGACCATCTCGATCGTCTTGCGCTCGATGATCTGGTTGCGGAGCACGTCCATGAGGCCGCGCCGCTCCAGGCTCGCCCGCACCCGCCGCGGCGACTCGCCCGACTGGGCGGCGATCGCCCGGATCTCCTCGTCGTAGTCGGCGGGGGTGTCGGCGATCGACTCCTCCTCGGCGATCCGCTCGAGGATGAAGTGCTCCTTGAGGGCCCGCGCGGTGCTCGCCATGACGGTCTGCCGGAGCTCGTTGACGTGGCGGCGGATGGAGTCGTCGTCGAAACCGCTGCGGCGGAGCTCGAGGATCGCCCGCTCCAGCTCCCGCTGGGCCTGCCGCTTCAGCAGCGCCGGGGGCAGGTCCCAGCCCGCCGAGGCCGTCAGCGCCCCGGCGACCTGCTGGCGGACCTGGCGGCGGCGGTGCCACTCCAGCCGGTTCTCCAGCTGCTTCCGCACGGCGGCCCGCAGGGCCTCCTCCGACTCGAACCCGCCGAGCTCCTCGAGGACCGCCGGGGTGATCGTCGGCAGCTCGTGCTTCTTGACCTCCAGGACCTCCAGCTCCATCGTGACGTCGCGGTCGCGAAGCTCGTCGAGGGCGGCCTCGGGCGACACCCGCACGGTGGCGGTGACGGTGGTCCCGGGCTTCGCCTTCTTCAGCAGCGCGTCGAACCCGGGCAGCTCGGCGTCGGCGAACGACAGCTTCGGGCGGACGACGATCTCCAGCTCCCGGGCCTCCGACAGGAGCTTGCCGTCGGCCGTGAACCGGAGGTTCGCCACGACGAGGTCCCCCGCGGCCGGCGGCGCTTCGCTGGGCACGAACCGGCCCCGCTCCCGGAGAAGGTTCGCCAGGGACTCGTCGACGTCGGCCTCGGTGATCTCCCGGGCCGGACGGCTGATGGAGAGGCCCTTCCACTGTGGCATCTCGAACTCCGGCCGCACCTCGATCGAGAACTCGAAGGTCATCGGGCCGGCGTCGGGGAGGAGCACGGCGGCGCCGTCGAGCTCGGGCTC